>JAFSAK010000032.1 GCA_017441045.1 Clostridia bacterium | reverse complement strand
CGTATCAGGAAGAAAATGTGCGCAACGAAAACAAAGCTGACGGAACTCACCGGCCGCGGTATTCCAGCTTCAGAATTTCCGCCATTTCCTCGGGGGATTCTTTGCAGCCGCCCGCGAGCCATAATTTAATTATGGCATTAAGACCATTTCTGAAAAATTCGATATGATACTTAATGTTACTGTCTATATGCTCTTGCTCGGCGCGCCTTGTATCATAAATTGATATAAGATGCTTATCATCATAGCAGAGCTTAAAATATGTTTTATAGAAAAGTTGGTTTTCTTTTATATGGGTAAACATTTTAAGAGCGCCACTTCGGTCATTAAAATAATCGTAATCCGCAAATAAATTGCTGAATTCGTTTTCAAGTATAACCCTTGTTTTATCCGCAAGGTCAAAGATATCAATATAATTAGCATAGAAAGTGCTTCGATTTAGCTCCGTATTTTTAATAATATCCGAAACGGTTATCTCTTTGATTTCGCGGGTTTGCAGTAGTTCTATAAAAGCTTTTACAATTTTTTCCTGCGATTCTCTGCGGCGTTTATTATTTTTAACATTCATAAATTTTCTCCATTATTCCAACACTTGTCTTGCAATTGATGGTTGTTTTTCATTCTGTAAATGATTATACTATAATTGCAATAAAAAAACAAGTGTTGGTTTAATGAAAGGAGAAAATGTTATGAAAAAAAGTAATTTTATTGCTCTCGTTATGGGAACCGTAAGCGGAGTTTTATTTTCGCTCGGTATGTGTATGGCATTGCTTCCCGAGTGGGATGCATTTAAAGAAGGTATTATCTTCGGCGCCGTAGGTCTGGTGCTTGGTATCGTTACGCTTATAGTGTGGTGTAAGATGGAAAATAAAAAGATGCCTAAAATGAACGGCAAAAATTTCCTTCGTATCCTTTATGGCGTAATCGCAGTGTTGGTACTGGGTGTCGGTATGTGTTTGTGTCTTGTCTTTGAGCAAATTGTATGGGGAACCCTCGTAGGCCTACTCGGTATTATTATGCTCATATTCCTTATACCGATGTTTAAGGGTATAAAATGAAGATACTGGAAATTGTCAAAAACCCGTATATAAGCATAACCCTTAACTTTATTTATGCGCTTGGCAACTGTGTTTTGGGCTTTTTGGGGCATTCTTGGTGGTTTGTTACGGTGGGGGCTTATTATGCAATTCTCACGGTAACCCGTTTTTCTGTTATGCAAATTGAGAGTAAGAAAACCGATGGCTCCGATATTGAACGTTTTGCAAGGCGCGTAACGGGGATTTTGTTGGTGGCGCTATCGTTCTGTATAGTCGGTGTTAATGTTTTATCCGTCATTGAAGAAAGGGGAACCGCATTCCACGAAATCATAATGATTACCATCGCGACTTATACCTTTACCAAAACAATAATAGCAATTATCGGGATGGTTAAAGTAAAACACGCCGCATCACCGCTTTTAAAGATACTTCGCAATATTGCCTTAGCGGATGCTTGTGTTTCTATATACGCGATGCAAAGGTCAATGCTGGTTTCTTTTCCGGGTATGGAAGCGGCGCAAATTCAATTATTTAATATATTAACGGGAACGGCAGTATGGATAATAGTATTGCTTCTCGGAATAAATCTTATTGGAGGAAAATATACAAATATGGCTAAATCTAAAATTGTAAAAACAACCGAAAAAATCGCAGAAACAGTAACCGAGGGTTACAAGAAAATTGAAAAAGGCGTAGTTGATGGCTATAAGAAAATCGAAAAGGGTGTAGTTGATGGCTATACCAAAATCGAAGATAAATTCGTAGATGCTTATCTCGCCAAGGAAGGTGAAACCGTCAAGGAAGCCAAAGAGAGATTAAAAAAAGATAATAAGTAAAAGGAAAACCGTTTCGAAGCGTTATGTTTCGAAGCGGTTTTAAGTTTTTTATGCATTGTCCACTTGACACCTAAATGCATTATAAGATATACTAATCTTGTTGATTCGTTTTTCGTAAAACAAGTAAAATCGGTTTGTAGGAGTACATAATATGAAACCATATATTATTGGCATCGCGGGTGGTAGTGGCTCGGGTAAATCTACCTTTGCTGGTCGCATTAAAGAAGCGTTTCCTGATCAGGTTTCGCTTATTAGTTGCGATAATTACTATCTGCCCCACGATGAATTGCCCCTTGAAGAGAGGGCTCATCTAAATTACGATGCCCCCGAGGCCTTGGAGTTTGACCTTATGGTGCGCCATTTGGAAGAACTGAAAAACGGACAAGCGGCCGTATGCCCCGTGTATGACTTTTCAAAGCATACTCGCAGTAGCAAGGTTACTAAAATTGAGCCCCGACCTATAATTTTAATTGACGGTATCCTCATTTTCCACGACCCTGATTTACGGGAATGTATGGACCTTAAAATTTATGTGGAAACCGATGCCGATGAGCGAATTTTGCGCCGTGCGCGTCGCGATATGAAGGAGCGCGGCCGTGACCTCGATAGCGTTATCGAGCAATATTTATCCACCGTTAAGCCCATGCATAATACCTATGTTAAGCCCACAAAGGCCTTTGCGGATATTATTTTGAACGGCGGTAAAAACGAACAAGCATTCCTTTTGGTAAAGGCGCAAATTGAACGGATATTAAAAAAACAGTCACCGTGAAGGTGACTGTTTTAATTTTTTATTGCCTTATAAATTCTTTATAAGAAGTCGGGACGTAAGGCGTTGGATTAGCGTTGTTTTTACTGCTATATGCTCCGCCACCTGTCACATTACCAAACATTTCTCCCCAACCACCATAGTAATTCAAATATTCTCTGAAATCG
>JAFSAK010000031.1 GCA_017441045.1 Clostridia bacterium | reverse complement strand
GAGAATAGGCATCATCATTTCAACCTGAACGAAGGGGTGAGCCGCATTGGTTTCGCAGATGATGAGTCGCGCATCGGAATTGATACCAAGTTCCTTTAAGAATTTACCTGCATCCTTGCCAACCCATTTTTTATTGATGGAATATTTTCCGTCTTTTTCAACCAAGCAGAGCTTAACGAGGGCATCTATCTGGGAATCCTTGATAAGATATGCGCCTGCCTCCTGCATAGAAGCGATAAGTTCATCGGTTATAGAGTTTACTGCAAAGCACTCTTTTTCTGCGATGCAAGGAAGGTTATTATCAAAGCTTGCGCCCGCAACAATATCCCTTGCCGCCTTTTTAATATCGGCGGTTTCATCAACGATAACAGGGGGATTTCCCGCGCCTGCGCCGATGGCCTTTTTGCCCGAAGAAAGAAGTGTTCTAACGACTCCGGGTCCGCCCGTTGCAACAAGCATACGAACTATAGGTGACTTCATCATTTCATTAGAAGTGTCCATAGTGGGCTTTTTAACGGATACAACCAAGTTTTCGGGACCGCCCGCCGCTATAACTGCGCGGTTAACGAGGTCAACTGCATAGTTTGCAACCTTGCAGGCATTGGGGTGGGGGTTAAATACAACTGCATTGCCGCCCGCTATCATACCAATGGAGTTACAGATAACGGTTTCGCTGGGATTTGTAGAAGGAGTGATGCTTCCGATAACGCCGTAAGGAGCCATTTCTATAAGGGTAAGTCCGTTATCACCCGTCATAACGCTGGGAGCCAAATCTTCGGTACCGGGGGTCTTATTTGCAACCAACTGATGCTTGATTATCTTATCAGAAACTCTGCCCATACCCGTTTCACTTACACCCATTTTAGCCATTTCTTCGGCTTCATTTAGGGTGAGTTCGCGGATTTTAGAGATAATTTGTTCTCTCTGAGCAACACTATAAGAACGATATTTCTTATATGCTTTATTAACCGCATCAAGCGCCTCGGTCATTGTTTCGAAAACGCCCTTCAAATCTGTGCCGCCCGAAGTTGCGCCTTCAGACATATTTGATAATACACTTTTAACTATTTCAGTTATCTGTTTTTCATCCATTTTCATTGATTTCGGCAACCTTTCGTTTATATTTATCCGTTATTTATCTTATTTGCGACTATGCCGCAAAGTTATTTTCAAATTAAACCGCATTTGCGGGACCTTCGCTCAAAAGCAAGGTTCGTTTTTATGAGATTGGCTTTTGGCGTCGCCCCGAAGGGCGACACCTATTACCTTTTTAGCGATTGTAAAGCTTTTATAGTCCTATGGAATCATCAATGATACCTACGATAGCAGCATCAACGGGTGAATCCTTAACTGCGCAACCTATACGGGCTGCAGAGCCAAAAGCTACCAAAACATCTTCGCCGATACCGGCGCCAACGTTATCGATAGCAACGATTCTTCCGTTACCGTCCATATTACTGTATGGCTCTACAATCATAAATTTGTGACCTGTGAGCTTCTCGTTTTTACGGGTAGCAACCACACTGCCAACAACTTTTCCTACTATCATAACTTAACTGCCTTCTTACTAATTTTCAAAAAATTATTTAAGAGTGGGAAGAATCTTCTCAACATCGCCGTGAGGACGGGGAATAACGTGAGTAGCGATGATTTCGCCTAAAGAAGATGCAGCGGCGCCGCCTGCTTCAACAGCAGATTTAACTGCGCCAACATCTCCGCGTACCATAACGCTTACAAGACCGGAACCGATTTTCTCGGTGCCGATAAGTACTACATTAGCGGCCTTAACCATAGCATCAGCAGCTTCAATAGCAGCTACCAAACCTCTTGTTTCAATCATACCTAAAGCTTCCTGTGACATTCTTTTTTCCTCCTTAACTGTCTTTTCGGGTTTTGCTTCATTTTTAACCTCTACCTTTGTGGTAGCGGGTTTTTTTGCTTTTTCTTCACTTGCAACCTTTTTGGTGGTGGTTGCGCTTGTTGTTTTTTTCGTTTCAGCCATTTGCTTCACCGCCTATTAAAATTTGGGAAGAATCTTCTCAACATCGCTGTGAGGACGGGGAATTACGTGAACTGCAACGAGTTCGCCAAGACGGCTTGCACAGTTTGCGCCAACCTCAGTTGCTGCCTTAACTGCGCCAACATCTCCGCGTACCATAACGCTTACGAGTCCTGAACCGATTTTTTCGGTACCGATAAGTTCAACATTTGCGGCTTTAACCATTGCATCGGCTGCCTCAACTGCGGCTACCAAACCTCTGGTTTCTACCATTCCTAATGCTTCAAGTGCCATTTTCCTACACCTCCAAAAAGTAATTATTCATTAATTATTGCTATTTTTAAACCTTCCATCTTCAGATTAGTGATATGAGCTTCATTAATCTGAGAAAGAGGGAATTTATGAGTTATAAGCTTCTCCATAGGAAGACCGATGCCCTTTGCTCTCTTTAAGAAATCAAAAGTTGTAGCATAGTCGCGAAGGGTATAAACCCAAGAGCCAACGGTGGTAATTTCCTTAGCGCAGATATCAAAGTGGGGATTTATTGTAGCATCTCCGCCATTGATGAAGAAACCGAGTTCGCAAAGTCCGCCGCCCGAACGAATGAACTTATAGATATTGCTGTGAGCAACGGGAGAGCCGGTGCACTGGAATGCAAAGTCGGCTTCGTAACCGCCGAAGGCATCCTTAACCGCAGCTGCGAGTTCTTCAATGCCTTTATGGTTTTTGAAGTTAACCGCATTGTCTGCGCCCATTTCCTTGGCGAAGGCAAGACGTTTATCCTCACCGTCTACAGCAACTATATTCTGGATACCCATTGTGCGAAGAATTGCGATACAGATAAGACCTATAGGTCCGCAACCCTGAACAACAACGCGGCTATTGAAACGGAGAATTCCCGTGGTTTTTGCTCTTTCAACTGCGTGAATAAGAACTGCGCAGGGCTCTATAAGAATTCTCTCTTCGAGGCCCAAATCACTTACATTAAATACGGTTGAGCCACCGCGGATTACCATATAATCGGCAAACCATCCGTTAAGATGAATATCATCATCGGGGATAAGGCCGTAAACGTCGGCGCCGCCTACATTCTGCTTATTAAGGTCAAACATTGTGATATCGGGGTTATCCTTAAATATCATACAGGTTACAACCTTATCGCCTATTGAAAGGGGCTTGCCTGCACTATCCTTCTTAACATTTTTACCCATCTTTACGATTTCGCCTGTGCCCTCGTGACCGAGAACTACGGGGATAAGACCGAAGGGGTCACGCTTGAATTCGTGAGCATCGGTACCGCAAACGCCGCATCCTTCAACCTTAACGAGAATATCATCATCGCCAAGTTCGGGGATGGGGAATTCCTTGATATCGTAATGCTCAAGGGCGGTGAGCATTGCCGCGCGGCTTTTAGAAGGAATCGGGCCGTTCGCTGATGATTTCTGGGGAGCGGCGCCGCCCATTTCTTTGAGCACTTGCTTAACAATTTGCTCTACATTTTTTGAATCAATATTCATCTTATCTTCTCCAATCTTGAAGTATTTTTACTTATTTAAATAGGTTATGAGCTCGTTTATGCCGAAGCCCGTAACCGAATCAACTCTGAAAACCTTTTGGCATCCGCTGATTCTCAGCCAATTCTCTGCCCTATCGGGATTGGCATCGGGTTGTTCGCATTTAGTAACAATTCCGATAACCTCTCGGTTTACCATACAGGTAACACAAGGGGGAAAAAGAGAATAGGGTTCGGTGGCGCTTATAAGCAGTCCCACCATATCCGCCTCATAGGAATAAAGAGCCAACGCTCTGCCAAGGTGATGAGTTTGGGCATATTCGCCGGGGGTATCAATAAGGGTATTTTCAAACTTTATGTATTGGGTTTTATCGTAACTTATTTCTTCGCCCCTGAGTACTTGAGTGAGGGTGGTTTTTCCGCTCTCGCTTCTGCCCATTAAAATCAGTTTTTTCATTATGTTTTTGTTATGGGGCAAACGGTGAAGCCCAAGGTATCGCGGCAATAATCCACCAAAGCATTGAGGGATGAGATAACATCGGAAACGGAGCCCGTTACAATGAGCGTTCCGCTGAATCTATCCACAAATCCAAGTTCCACATTTGAGGACTTTGTTGCGATATCTCCTGCTATGATAGCGGTTTCCGCAGGTGACATAGTAACTATACCGATTGCGGTTTTTGAATATTCTATAGCGGGGTCAAGACCGAGCTTTTTATAAAGAATATCATCGGGATTGGCAATAACATGGGCTATTGTAATCTGTTTACCGGGAACAAGTTCCTGCACTATTCGCAGTTTATCCTGAAGAGATAATTCCTGACTCATATCTTAACCTCCTATCTTGCATTTAAGCCCGTAACTTTCGGCTACGGATTTAAGTTTTTGCATGTGTTCATCTGTGGGGGAAGGGATATCTCCCATCATATACTTTCTTCCAAGTCCCTCATATTTATCTCTGCCGAAACTATGGTAGGGCAAAAGATTTATTTCATCCACGCCCTTAAGCGATGCGGCAAATTTGGCTATGGCGCCGATTTCTCTCTCTGTATCGTTAAAGGTAGGAATAACGGGAACTCGGATTATAAGTTTCTTTGCATTTTCTGCAATTTTTTTGGCATTTTCGAGTATCAGCTCGTTGGGTTGCGTAGTAAACTCTTTATGCTTTTCCGAATCGGTATGCTTAATATCCATAAGCACCGTATCAATATAAGGCAAAAGTTTTTCTATGGTTTCCCATTTTGCAAACCCCGTAGTTTCCACTGCGGTATTTATGGCGTTTTCTTTGGCGGTGCGCAAAAGCGCATAGGCGAATTCGCTCTGACAAAGCATTTCGCCGCCCGAAAGGGTAAGTCCGCCGCCCGAACGCCTATAATAAGGCATATCCTGCTTTACGGTTTTCATTACCTCTTCCACCGAAACATCGCGGCCAACCACTTTTTCTTTTCCGTTTTGTATCATAGTTTGAATTTCGCTTTTTTGCGATTCGGGATTGCAACACCAACGGCATCGAAGGGCGCACCCTTTAAGGAAAACTATGGTACGGATTCCGGGGCCATCATGCACCGAGAACTTCTGAATATCGAAAATTCTACCTGTTACATTAGAGTAATCCGACATATTTTCTTAAAATCCTCCCTGCTCGGTACGGTTTATAATATCATCCTGAAGGGATTTCGAGAGGGTTGTGAAGAGGGCGCTGTAGCCCGCAACACGAACAACCAAGTTTTTATAGTTTTCTGGATGAAGTTGAGCATCACGCAAGGTTTCGCGGCTTACAACATTAAACTGCATATGCATACCCTTCTGGTCAAAGAAGGCGCGGATAAGGGAGATGAATCCTTCAATACCCGAAGCGCCCTTAAGGGCAGAGGGATGGAACTTCATATTAAAGAGAGTTCCGTTAGAGGCGATTCCGTGGTCAAGTTTTGCTACGGAGTTTGCCGAAGCGGTAGGACCGTTAACATCGCAACCTGCGGCGGGGGATACACCGTCTGCCACGGGCGTTCCTGCAAGTCGCGCATCGGGGGTAGCGCCCGTCTGCATACCGAGGGGAACGTTAGCGGATACGGGATAAAGTCCCGCGTGGTATCTTCCGCCTCTGGGATTTTCGTATTTTTCTACGGGTCTTGTATACGTATAAGCGGCTTCTCTGCCGTACATATCAACCTCATCAATATCATTACCGAACTTGGGTAATGCCTTGATTTTATCATAAAGGGCCTTATATTTCTTTTTCTTATCTTCGGAAATATTGTTGCTCTTTATCTGGGCAAATATCTCGGCAATCTGATCGCCCGAT
>JAFSAK010000030.1 GCA_017441045.1 Clostridia bacterium | reverse complement strand
GTTCTTCGGCGGGGAAGGAAACTACCGAAAGATAGGTTTCGGCGGCCTTATCGCAACTGCTGTCTACAGAAATAAGATAGGGAAGCGGCGTTCCCCAAACGTTTTCGCTTTTTTCTGTAATACCCGAAGATATGGCGTGGTAAACGCTTAAAATCACATCGTTATTATAGGTTAAAACATTGCCGTATACCGCCGATATTGCCGATTCAATTTTTTGTTCATATTCATCGGCTTTATCGCCCCATTTTTCACGGGCGGCGGCGCGTGTTATAAAACTTTGGTCGGTTTTATGGTCGGTGGAAATATCATATTCCCGCCCTGATTTTTCGGCTTCATTTTTGCGGAAATGGGCAAAGGTATATGCGGCAACAGCTTGCGCTTTAAGCGCTTCGGATTCGTAGAGAGCGGGCATTTCTGCCGCCACAACGCCAAAGATATATTCCTTGCTCGGTATTTCGGTTACGGTGTTAGCAGCGGTGTCGAGAAGTTTGAATTTTTCCACCATCTTTATGGTTTCTTTTTCCGAAACTTCCTCTTTTGCGCCCGTCTTTAATGTGTCTTCTTGTCCTTTAATGGAGAATATGGGAATAAGCAGCATTGAGCAAACAATACAGAGCCCCGAAATAAAAACAGATTTCATTTTAAACCTCACTTAATTATTGACTTTTTTGCTTGTCTTGATTACACTAATATATATGTAAAACAAAAACATAAAATACTTTTGAAGGTGCAAAAATGAAATATAAATATATACTCACCGTTTTTTTCGCTTCTTTGGTTGCGTCCATAGGGCTTCGCACCTATGAGATAGTCGCCCTCACCGATTCCGCTACGGGATTTGTTGAAAGCAGGATGAAGACGGCTGCAACTTTAATTATCTGCATTATTGCCGCTTTGGCGGTGGCGGTGGCGCTCTGCGCTCTTACCGTTAAGCGTAACCCCGTTAAATTACCGAAAACGAGCGTAGGACTTGGACTATCATCTTTTCTTCTGTCTTTCGGAATTCTTTTTGATATTGCTAATGTGTATTTTTCAAGTAACGTTCCCGATTGGCAGGCAGCCCTTGTGAATATTTCGGGGCTTGTTTCGGTGGTCTTCTTTGTTTGTTACGGAGTTACGGCCTTTGTAGGTTTCCGTCTGCCGAGAGCGTTGTTTGTAGCGCCCGTTATTTATTGGCTTTTCAAGTTGGTGTGCGTGTTTACCGCCATTTCATCTATATCTCTTTTGACCGATTATGCATTTATGATGCTTGCCATTTGCGCCATACTTTTGTTTATGTTTGAACTCGCTAAAATTGCAAACAAAATAGAACTTAAGCAAAGTTACAGAAGAATTCTCGTGAGCGGACTTTTGGCATCCTTCTTTAGCATACTTACCGTTGTTCCTTCACTTATAGCCAGATGGTTTGGTACGCAAACCGTTTTCAGAGAGGGCAGTTCCGATGCGGTGGTTTATTTGCTTACAGGTCTTTTTATCATCGTATTTTTAATCAATTTTTTCAAAGCAAAAAATCTCACAAATGCCAAAAAAATCAGTTATTAAAATCAGAAGGTTGATTTCTCGCGAAATCAACCTTTTTTAAATTGACAAAGTGACTGTATTTGTATATAATATAATTGGTTTGTAATGTAAATTAGTTTACCAAAATAAGCATAAGTTTAAAACTTTTGCTTATGGGAAATACTAAATTTGATTTTGAAGAAATTATTTACGGGAGTGCCGGATATGGAAAAATTTGTTATATGCGGCGGAAGAAAACTCAAGGGAAAGGTAAGAATAAGCGGCGCTAAAAATGCGGCCGTCGCCATTCTTCCCGCAGTTCTTCTTGCCAGCAGCCCCTGCACAATTGAAAATCTCCCTGAAATATCAGATGTTTCAACTCTTTTAAAGGCCATGAGCGCACTCGGCGCCAATATCCGCCTTATCAATAGAACTACTGTCGAAATTGATCCCCGCGGCGTTCGTTCCTATACCGTTTCCAAGGAAATGGCGGAAGGAATGAGAGCGTCAAGTTATTTTTTGGGCGCTCTTTTGGGTCGCGGAAACAGAGCCAGAGTTGCCCCTCCCGGCGGATGCGATTTCGGTGTCAGACCTATCGATCAGCATATTAAAGGTTTTGAGGCCTTGGGAGCAAAGGTTATTATTGAAAACGGAATGGTGGATGCCAAAGCTCCTCGACTTTCGGGATGCTCGGTGTATCTCGATGTGGTATCCGTGGGAGCTACCATTAATATAATGCTTGCCGCAGTAAAGGCGAGAGGCCTTACGGTTATAGAAAATGCCGCAAGGGAGCCCCATATAGTTGACCTTGCCAACTTCCTAAACTCTATGGGCGCCAATATTATGGGCGCAGGTACGGGCGTTATTAAAATCCGTGGTGTTGAAGAACTTCACGGCACCGAATATAGCATTATTCCCGACCAGATAGAAGCGGGCACTTATATGGTCGCCGCCGCGGCTACAAGGGGCGATGTTATGATAGAAAATGTAACACCTAAGCACCTTGAGTCCATAATTGCCAAATTGGTAGAAGCGGGAGTAACGGTTGAGGAATTCGATGAGGCGGTAAGAATTAAGATGGATGGCCGTCCTAAAAAATGCAATGTAAAAACCATGCCTCATCCGGGATTTCCTACCGATATGCAGCCCCAGATAGCAACGTTTTTATCCGTCGCTGATGGGACAAGTATTATAACCGAAGGTGTCTGGGATAACCGTTTCAGATATGTTGACCAGTTGACCTTTATGGG
>JAFSAK010000029.1 GCA_017441045.1 Clostridia bacterium | reverse complement strand
GGCGCCAACCTCACGTCCTACTCCCGAACAGGTGAGACGGTAAGAACATTTTTCGATAAGGTCACGTCGGCCTGCAATATATCCGCCCGTAGGAGCGATTCCGCCGCCCGGGTTTTTAATAAGCGAGCCTGCGATTATATCAGCACCGACTTGGGTGGGCTCGAGTTTCTCCACAAATTCGCCATAACAGTTATCAACCATAATAATACTATCGGGTGATACTTCTTTTACCGCCTTTATAACCTTTTCAATATCGGAGATTTTATAACTGGGCCTTGTGCTGTATCCCCGAGAGCGCTGAATATAAGCCATTTTCGGTTTTTCTGCCGATAGAACTTCTTTGATTTTACCTATATCGGGCATACCCTTTTCATCTAAATCAACCTGACCGTAACTGACGCCGAAATCCGCAAGAGAACCGTCGGTTTTACTGTCAATCCCGAAAACTCCGGTAATGGTATCGTAAGGTCTGCCGGTAAGACAGATAACCTTGTCCCCCGGACGGAGTATTCCGAAAAGGGCAACAGTAAGGGTATGAGTGCCCGAAACAAAGTTATGTCTCATAAGGGCATCTTCTGCTCCCATACAGTCAGCCATTACTTTTTCTAAAATATCTCTGCCTCTATCATCATATCCGTACCCGGTAGAGCCTGAAAAAGATGCTTCGCTCACTCCGTTTTTAATAAAGGCGGAAAGCACCTTCAGTTGATTATATTCGGTTATATCATCTATTTCGCTGAATTGTATCTTAGATTTTTCCAAAGCGGATTTATCAAAATCCATCAGTCTTTCATCGATATTAAAAAAGTTATTTATATTTATATATTTTTCACCCAGTAACCGCCGAAATAAAGCGGTTCAAATCCGTTTTTTTCGTAAAATGTTTTTACTTTATCACTGCAACAAACCAAAAATTCGTTGCCGTAATTTTTACTTAAAATGCCACGAAGAGCTATACTTCCGTAGCCTTTTTCTCTGCTTGCGATACCGTTCATTATGCTGAGATTTCCCGTTTTAAAACTTACCGCTGCACATTTGTCCTTTATGGCGAAATAATCGGCAAAGCCTAAATTCAGTCTTCTGCAATAATCCACCGCGAAATATTCGTATTCGGGAAGAGAAAGCCCCTCAGTATCCAAAAGGCGGTAAATTTCATCGCTTTTAAGAAAATCACTTTCCTTTTCCGATTTTATATCGGCTTTGCGGTACATAATATTGATTCTCTCTCCCGGTTTTCTGCCGATAGATATAATAGTATCATAATCGCTGAAAACACAAGCGGGAGAAAGCATATCGCAAAACTCCTTTAGTTCTTCGGTATTTCCACCCATATTTAAGATAATCATATTTCCGTCGGTCATGGAAATAACGGCTTTATCTTTATCCTGACACCAGAAAAGTACCTTATCGTCGTTTTTATAAGAGTCAAAAAGGCATTTTATTTTTATCCATTCTGCCGAAAGAGAATTTATTTCGGGAAGTTCTTTTACGAGGCTTATCACTTTATTTCTCCGCTTGCTATAGCTGAAAGCATATATTCGGCTAATTTATAGGCATTTTCCATATCGGATATATCCGCAACAGAAGATTCACTATGGATATATCGGCAAGGGACAGAGATTACCATAGTTCTTACTCCCTCACGGGATAAATGTATGGAAGCGGCATCGTTTCCGCCCGTTACTGATGCCTTAGTCTGGCATTTAACACCGCTTTCAAGAGCGGCTTTATAAAAAGTGCGGTCGTAAGCGGTGGCTCTGTCCATAAAAGAAACAGCAGGACCACATCCCAAATGACATACCGTTTTATCTTCAGGAACACCTGCTATATCTGATGCGGTTGTACCCTCTAAAACAATGGCACAATCGGGATTTACTGCAAAACTTGCAACCTTAGCGCCCCTTGTTCCCACTTCTTCCTGAACCGAGAAAGAAGCATAAAAATCGTATTCCTTAAAATTCTTGATAAGGTTTATAAGAATAGCGCAACCGATTCTGTCATCAATAGCTTTTGAAATTATTTTTCCCTCTTGGACTAAAAATTCACCGCATATAACGGCACTGTCTCCCACCGATACAACCTTTTCGGCTTCTTCCTTTGAAGAGGCGCCAATATCGATATAAAGGCTATCGGTTTTAGGGAGTTTTTTAGCCTCGTCACCCGATAATAAATGAACCGGCTTTCCGCTTATAACTCCGTTTATATTTCCGTTTATTTTAACGGCTCTTTGCATTAAACATTCGGTTTCAATACCAAGAGCTTTGAATTTTAAAAATCCCGAATCGGTGATGTTTGTTATAATAAGACCTACTTCGTCCATGTGAGCATCAAGCAGAATCTTTTTCTTATTGGTGTTTTTGCCCTTTTTAAATGCAATAATATTGCCTAAATTATCGGTTTTATAGTCGCAAAAATCCTTGATTTCGGAGATTATGAAATCACGAACTGCGCCCTCATCTCCCGAAATACCATCAAGGCTACAAAGGTTTTTTAAAAGTTCAGTCATTCATAACACCTCCCGAAAGGATATAACTGCAAAGCAAACCGCATACCTTTTCCATATCGCTTATATCAACTATTTCGGTATCGGTATGCATATTTCTGAGAGGCACTGATAATGTGCAGGTACGCACACCCTCTCTGGTAATGCTTACCATATCGGCATTTGTGCCGGTACTTCTACCCATAACTTCGGTCTGATAAGGAATATTGTTTTCCTTTGCAAGACTTACTAATTTATTCGAAATTCTGCGATCAAGAACGGGAGAAAACCCTATCATTCCGCCGCTACCCAATTTTCCTGATTCTTCGGGATTTATGCCTATACCGTCTCCGAAACTAACATCGAGAATAATAGCTTCATTCGGGTTTACTTTATAGGTTGCAGTTCTTGTTCCTCTGAGTCCTAATTCTTCGCCGTCACTTAAAACAAAAGCCACGTTAAAAGGAAGTTTCTTATCTTTTAACCTTTTTGCCGTTTCTATAAGGCAGGCGACTCCTGCGCGGTTATCAAAGGAAGGACCGCAAACTTTATTTCCTAAAAGTTCTTGAGGCTTTGTACTGAAAGTAACATAGTCACCAAGGGAGATAAGTTCTTTTGCCTTTTCTCCAAGAGCTGTATCAATTTTAAGTTCTGAAATATCACTGAATTCCTTTGAATCTGCGGATAAATGATGGGGAACAGAACAGAAAACAGCAGGGATTTTTTCTTTTGAGTGAACCGTGACTCTCCGTGCGGGCAGACTTCTAAGGTCAATTCCGCCCGCTTTTGCTACGGTTAAAAATCCTTTATCGTCAATATCCGTAACAACCATACCAATCTGGTCGATATGGGCATCAATCATGAGTGTATAATCGGATTCTCCCTTCAAGAATCCGATTATAGTAAGATTATTTCTTTCAGTTTCGCAGTATTTTTTAAGTTCTTTTTCTGCCAAAGTGGCGGCATCTTCAATATAGCCCGCCGAATCGTTACCTGACAGTAAAAAAAGTAATTCTTTAATATTCATCAGAGTTTGTTCACCAATTCTTTAAAATAATTACCTCTTGCGGCGAAATTCGGGAAAGCGTCAAAGCTGGCACATGCAGGGCTTAAGGTTACAATATCGCCCGATTTGGTTTCGTTATATGCCCTTTCAACCGCTTCTTTAATATCCTTTACCCTTACAATTTCGGGTATACCCTTATAATCGGTGCTATCGGTAACTGCCTTTTCTATTTTATCGGCAGTATCTCCGCAGAGATAGAGTTTTTTAACCTTTTCGATTACATAAGGCACCATAGGCTCGAAAGGAATATGCTTATCATATCCGCCTGCAATAAGGTGAACCTTTTTATCAAAGGCTTTAAGTCCTGCTATTGTTCTGGTTGGACTTGATGCTATGGAATCGTTATAATATTTAACTCCGTTTATCTCTTTTACAAATTCGATTCTGTGTTCAACACCGCCAAATTCACGAGCAACCTTTCTTATGGAATCAACTCCCACATAACCCCATACTGCGGATATAGCGGTAAGATAATTTGCAACATTATGGTCACCTATTATGGCGATTTCGCTTCTGTTCATAATGGGAACGTCCATACCGCGGTAAGCCATGTGGAGATTACCCGATGAATCAAGCCATGCGCCGTTATTAAGCTGACGTTCCATACTGAATCCTAAAGACTGACCTCTCACATCCTTGCGGAAACTTTCGGTTATTTCATTATCACGGTTAAGAACAGTACGTGAAAATGCGTTCTGGTGAAGAACTATATTCTTTTTTGCTTCAACATATTCATCCATATCCTTATGAACGTCAAGATGATTAGGCGCTACGTTGGTAACAACCGCAACATCGGGACTTTTTCGCATAGAAATCAGTTGGAAAGAGGATAATTCCACAACAACATAATCATCAGCAGTTATATTTTCTATTTCAGGTAAAAGCGGTTTTCCGATGTTTCCTCCAACAAAAACCTTTTTGCCCTCAGCTTCAAGCATTTTTGCAATAAGGGTGGTGGTTGTGGTTTTGCCGTCAGAACCGGTTACAGCGAATATAGTAGCAGGGCATAAATCGAAGAAAACTTCCATTTCGC
>JAFSAK010000028.1 GCA_017441045.1 Clostridia bacterium | reverse complement strand
TTTATCGCTTGTAATATCAAGAGCCAGAGGATAAATTTTATCCCCAAGTTCTTCCTTTAATTGTTCGAGTTTTTCTTTTCTGCGGGCAATAACCCATATTTTCTCAATTTCGGGGCGCTGCTTTAAAATTTCCTTGGCAAAATCAATTCCTATGCCCGAAGAAGCTCCCGTGATAACCGCAATTTTCATAAACTACTCCTATTTTATTATCTTTTCAAGTACGCCGATTAGGGCTTGAGCCATAGAATAAAGACCTAAATCATTGGGATGGCAATTATCCACTATGCCTTCATATTTGGCAATAGCCATAAGTTCCTTGCCTGAAAGGAAATAAACATTTTTATCTCCGTTTTTAACGGCGTTATCGTATGTAGTTTTAATAATATTTCTTCTTGCCGCCGTATCCGCATCATCGGTGAAAAGCGGGCGGGACATTATTATAATCGGTAGTTCGGGATTTGCCTCCCTTATAATTTTAAAGAAGGGCTCGTGGGTGGCTTTCAGATGCTCGGGAGTGGGGGCGTTGTGGTCATAGTCAAGGATAAAGGCAGTCATATCAATATTTTTAAAATATTCTGCCGCTTCGGTTTCCCCCTTGGCATTACCTGAAAATCCGAAGTTTAAATAGTCACAGTTAAAATGGCGCGAGATAATGGCTTCATAACTGTTGCCGGGGCGGGATGATAATTGCCCTTGGGTTATGGATGAGCCGTAGAAAACCAAAGGTTTTTCTATTGTATATGGCAAAGGAGATTCTAAAGCTGAACCCTGTTTAATTCCGATTTTAACATCCTTAAGACCGCATACAGTAGGCATATTTACAGTAATTCCCCGCATTTCACTATTGCCAAATTCAACGGTGAAAATAAATCCGTCTTTATTATCTGCAGGGGGGACTGCTGACTTAAAGTGTCTGCTGCTGCCATTATCATCTTCAAGATAAATATCAAGTCCCGAAGATGACATTACGCTTACCGCCGCTGCTTTTGGAATACTGAATTCCTTTACGGCAAGGGTTATTGATGGGCTATTGGTGCGAAAACGAATTCTGCCGCCTGCGGGGTTGCCTATGGCATGGGAAACACCATCGCTTATGGTTTTAGAATATTCATAGTCCATACGGCAATAGCAACCATCAGCGCAATAATCGGTCTTTTGCTTTTTAACGGCATAGATTTTAATGGGCGCTTCTTCAATGCTGTAAAACACGATGTCTTCGCCGATGCTTTCCGATTTATCTTTAAAATTAGAATCAAAATCTTGTAAATTCATAAAACAAAATCCTTAATTAAATATCTTTTGAAGTACTCCGATAAGCGCCTGCGCCATAGAGAAAAATCCTAAATCGTTTGGATGACAACCGTCAACGTTGCCGTCATTACCGCAAAGAGCCATCAGCTGTTTGCCGTTTAGGAAATAAACATTTTTATCCCCGTTTTTAATGGCATTATTATATGTAGCTTCAATAATATCTCTTCTTGCAACCGTTTCGGCATCATCAAGGAAATAGGGACGGGACATTATTATAATAGGTAGGTCTGGGTGGGCATCCCTTATAACCTTAAAGAAGGTTTCGTGGGTATCCTTTAAATGCTCAAGGGAGGGTGCGTTATAATCGTAATCATATACAAAAACCGACATATCAAGATTTTTGATATATTCACTGGCTTGGGGTTCAGCTTTAGCGCTGCCCGCGTAGCCGAGATTAAGAAAGTCGCAGTCAAAACGGCGGGAAACGAAACCCTGATATGAGTTGCCCGGGCGGGATGCGCATCCCCCTTGGGTAATGGAAGAACCATAGTAAACGATGGGCTTTTCTATGGTGTAAGGGCGGGGTGCCTCTACGACGGCATCGTTTTTAAGACCAATTTGCAAATCGATAACGTTGCTGTAAAGAGGGAAGTTGATGCAAACATTTTTCATTTCCCCGTTTCCTATATTTACAGAGCTTACATATCCGTCCTTTTTATCAAAAGGCGGAACAAAGGAGCCGCGGTAAACCGAGGAACCGTCCTCATTTTCTAAATATAGGTCAAAGCCCGATGAGCCCACTCGGCACATATGGGAATAATTAGGAATTCCGCTTTGTTTAAATAGAATAGTAACGGTAGGACTATTTGTCTTAAAGCGTACGCGGCCGCCGGCGGTATTGTAGTTAAGCCAGGTAACATTGAAACTTACCTCTTTGGAAACTGCGTGGTCCATACGGCAGTATTGTCCTTGGGGCTCGGCTTCGGTTACCTGCTTTTTAACCCCGTAAATTTTAAAGGGCTCTTCTTCGGCATTTCGGAAGGTGATACCCTTCTGGTCATATTCCTGCTTCACCTTAAAATTAGGGTCAAGCTCTTCAATGTTAGGCATAACAACACTCCAAAAACATAGTTTTTATTAAGTATAGCATATAAAAATGTAAAATCAAATATAAAAAACAAAAAATCATATTTTTCTTGACATCTTGACTTCGGTGTGATAAAATGTTCAAGCCGCATATTGTGGGCTTTTTAAGTTGCGCCTAAATTTCGGGTGCGCGCCTATTGTAGCGAGACTGAAAAGAAGCAGGTGGAAAAGAATGTACGCAATTATCGAAACCGGAGGAAAGCAGTACCGTGTTGAAAACGGTGATACTATCTATGTTGAGAAGCTTAATGCCGAAGTTGATGAAGAGATAACCTTTGATAAGGTTGTAGCTGTAAGCAACAGAACTCTCAAAGTAGGTAAGCCCTATGTTAAGGATGCTTTCGTAAAGGGTACCGTTGTTAAGAACGGTAAGGGCAAGAAGGTTACTGTATTTACCTATAAGCCCAAGAAGGGTTGTGCCCGCAAGATGGGTCATAGACAGCCATATACAAAGGTTCTTATTACCGAAATCGGTTAATTATGACCAGTGTTAAATTTTTGGAAAAGCAAAACCGTATATGCGGTTTTGAATTGAGCGGTCACAGTTCGGAAGATTATAGTGACCAAATAGGAAAGATAGTTTGCTCGGCTGTTTCTTCGGCGGCTTATATGGCGGCCAACACCGTAACGGAAATTATCGGTGATAAATGCGAAACGCAGGTAAACGATGGGTTTATGAGAATTTTCTGTGAAAATCCGAGTGATAAAACCATTTCGGTGTTTGAGGGTTTTAAGCTTCATATAACCGAACTTTCCAAAGATTATAAAAAACAATTAAGAATCATCACGGAGGTGTAAATCATCATGTTGAAGATAAATATTCAGTTGTTCGCTCACAAGAAGGGAATGGGTTCTACCAAGAACGGTCGTGACAGTGAGTCCAAGCGTCTTGGCGTTAAGAGAGCAGACGGTCAGTTCGTTCTCGCAGGCAACATTCTCGTTCGTCAGAGAGGAACACATATCCACGCAGGCAATAACGTAGGCCGCGGCTCTGATGACACCTTATTTGCTCTTATTGACGGTAAGGTTAAGTTTGAGCGTGTAGATAAAGACCGCAAGCAGGTTAGCATCTACGCCGTAGAGCAGTAATTTGGTAGAAACGAAATTTACTGAAAATAATCCGAGCGGCGAAAATTTGCCTGCTCGGATTTTTATTTTTTGAAAACGGGTGATTTTATGAAAAAGTGCAGAGTTTGTTTGAGTGAGTGCGAGGATTCGGCAGAATTTTGTCTTGTTTGCGGAGCGGAACTTGATTATGAGCCCGAATCGGAAGAAAAAGAAGATATTATAGAAAATCCTGTTTTGGTAGCGGCGGTAGAAGATATTGTTACCGCAGAAATTTTAAAAGATATATTAAATGAAAATAAAATTCCTTATTCTCTTTCCGAATCGGAAGAAAATAAAGGTATAAAAATAGGCCTTGGCGGAGAATTTATCAGTGAGAAGATTTACGTTGATGAAGAAAATCTCGAAAAGGCAAAAGAATTATATCAAATG
>JAFSAK010000027.1 GCA_017441045.1 Clostridia bacterium | reverse complement strand
TCTCCCTCAGTCTTTTGCTTCGCAAAATCCAGCTCCCTCGTCAGAGGGAGCCATTTTTACGCAAAAATGCCACAGATTTTCTTTGAAATCTGTGGCATTATAATATTTTGGTTATCTTTTTCTGATAACTATCTTTTATTTTTGATTCTTATTACGGCACCAACAATAAAAACTATAATTGCAGGAAGGATAAAGTACACGGCATTGACCAAAATCCATACGCGGAATGGAGCAGAGTTAAGTGCGCTTGAATATCGCATATAGTCAATAATTGTATTAACAACAAAGCAAATCAAAAGAACAATGCTTATTATATTGCATGCATTTGCGAACTTTACTCCCTTCATACATTTGCCTCCTAAAAATTAATGGGCTTATCTTCCCACATTACAATTTCGCCCTTTTCCAAGGTCTTTTTCATATCTATAAGACGCTGATTTGATGAGCCGCGAAAACGCAGAGCCAAACTTTTAAGTTCTTCAACAAATCTACCGTCTACAAGCACATCAATAAGGGACAAAAACTCTTTTGTTACCTCGCAGTTGCAGTGGTCTCCGAGAGTGTTTAAACGCTCCAGAGTAAAGCCCGTAAACGCCCATACTGTTTTTTGGGGATAAACCTCTCTTACCCGCTTTATAAAGGGCACCAAAGCCCGTTGGTTAGATGGTTCAAAGGGCTCGCCGCCCAAAAGTGTTAAACCCGTTATATAATCGGGTTTAAGCATTTCTATTATCTTTTCTTCCGTTTCCTCCGTAAAGGGATTTCCATAATTAAAATCCCAAGTTTCCGGCTGAAAACAGTTTTTGCATTTATTGGTACAGCCCGAAACAAAGAGCGTTACTCGCACCCCGGGTCCATTGGCTATATCACAGTTTTTTATTGCTCCGTAATGCATAATTTTCTCCTAAAAATTGCCTCCCTCTGACGAGGGAGGCTTTTTGTAAAGCAAAAGATGTATAGAAAAACGGACAGTCGGGGACGCCTGTCCCTACACACATCTCCATAGTCCCTGTTAGTTGGTTTTACAGGTGGAGAACTCTTTCTTTAATTTCCTGAGTTCTTCCCTGATTCCAATACTGCGTTCCAATATATCCGCAGGTTCGACGTGCAACATTCATTTTATCCTGATCGGTGTTGCCGCAGTTAGGGCAGGTCCAAACCAGTTTGCCATCGGAATCCTCTTTAACCTCTATTTCTCCATCCCATCCGCAAATCTGACAATAATCACTCTTGGTATTGAGTTCGGCATACATAATATTCTCATAAATAAACTGCATAACCGAAAGCACGGCATCAAGATTATTCTTCATATCGGGAACTTCCACATAGGAAATTGCGCCGCCGGGTGAAAGGGCCTGGAATTCGGCCTCTAAAGCCAATTTATCAAAGGCATCGATGGGCTCGGTAACGTGAACATGATAACTATTGGTTATATAGTTTTTATCGGTTACATTCTTAATGATACCGAATCTCTGCTGCAAACACTTGGAGAACTTATATGTTGTACTCTCAAGAGGTGTGCCGTAAAGCGAATAATCGATGCACTCTGCGGCCTTCCATTTAGCAGTATATTCATTAAGTTTCTTCATAATCTCAAGGCCGAGTTCCTTGCCTTCGGTTTCAGTAAGTTTCTTGCCTATTAAACTATAAACGCACTCCCAAAGACCTGCATAGCCAAGGGATAAAGTAGAATATCCGCCGTGGAGATACTTATCGATGGTTTCACCTTTCTTAAGGCGCAAAAGCGCGCCGTGCTGCCAAAGAATAGGCGCGGCATCGGAAAGGGTACCGGTAAGGCGCTCGTGCCTTGCTTGTAACGCTCTATGGCAAAGTTCCATTCTTTCATCGAATATCTTCCAGAATTTATCCATATCTTTATTGGCGGAAAGACCGATATCAACGAGATTTACAGTTACAACGCCTTGGTTAAAGCGGCCGTAATACTTAGGTTTGCCCTCCTCATCAACATAAGGAGTAAGGAAACTGCGGCAACCCATACAAGTATAGCAGTGACCCTCGCCGTTTTTATCGATTTTATTCTGAAGCATAATCTTTTCGGAAATATAATCGGGAACCATTCTTTTAGCGGTACATTTAGCCGCAAGTTGAGTAAGGTACCAATAGGGTGTGCCCTCGCGGATATTATCCTCTTCAAGAACATAAATAAGTTTGGGGAATGCGGGGGTTATCCAAACACCCTTTTCGTTTTTAACACCTTTATAACGCTGCTTAAGGGTTTCTTCAATAATTAAAGCAAGGTCCTTTTTCTCCTGCTCGTTTTTGGCCTCGTTAAGATACATAAATACAGTAACAAAAGGTGCTTGACCGTTGGTAGTCATAAGGGTAACAACCTGATACTGAATGGTCTGAACGCCGCGCTTGATTTCTTCCAAAAGGCGCTTTTCGGTGATTTTATCTATCTGCTCATCGGTAGCCGCTTGGTTGATTTCCTTAAGTTCTTTTTCTACTTCTACACGGATTTTCTTGCGGCTTATATCAACAAAGGGCGCCAAATGGGTTAAACTTATACTCTGACCGCCATACTGACAGGATGCAACCTGAGCAATAATTTGGGTAGCAATATTACAAGCGGTAGAAAAACTATGGGGCTTTTCAATCAAAGTGCCGCTGATAACCGTGCCGTTTTGAAGCATATCTTCAAGGTTAACAAGGTCGCAGTTATGCATATGTTGAGCGAAATAATCTGCATCGTGGAAGTGAATAAGTCCGTTTTCGTGGGCCTCGACAATATCGGCGGGCAGAAGAATTCTCTTGGTAATATCCTTACTTACCTCACCTGCCATATAGTCACGCTGAACGCTGTTAACGGTGGGGTTTTTATTGGAATTTTCCTGCTTAACTTCTTCGTTATTGCACTCGATTAGGCTCAAAATCTGGTCATCGGTAGTATTGGATTTACGAACAAGAGCGCGGTTATAACGATAGGTTATGTAACGACGGGCAACCTCAAAGGCGCGCTGATTCATAATCTGGTCCTCAACCATATCCTGAATTTCCTCAACGCTTAAAGATCTATTCATATTAGCCGCAGCGCTTTCAACATCCTCGGCGATACGCTTAATCTGCACCTCAGACATTCTGGCACTGGGAACAACACTTTCATTTGCTTTGGTTACGGCAATAACTATTTTTTCAGGGTCGAAAGCGACCTCAGCGCCGCTACGCTTAATAATCTTCATAGTTTTCTCCTCTTCTGCCTCTATAGGCGGTATCATTCACTTCAAATTAACAATATTTCAACAATATAATGTGTTCGAGCAAGAAAAATTTTAGCATATATTGTGGTTATTGTCAACCTTATTTTATAGCCAAATTATGTCGTTTTTATTAGTTAAATTGCATAAAAGCCCGAAAAAGCGCGGATTTTCGCACTTTTTCGGGCTTTTAAATTCTTATTAATTTTTTTGCCTATACACTATATATTGATAATCAACACAGAAAGGAATGCAAGGGCAATACCTATTATAGATTTAACCGTAATTTTCTCCTTGAAAAACACCGCGGTCATAATGGTAGTAAGGGGCAAAGTAAGACCTTGAAACAGAGGATACATAACTGC
This sequence comes from Clostridia bacterium, assembly GCA_017441045.1. The sequence goes on along the minus strand of JAFSAK010000027.1, from coordinate 14,948 downwards.
CGAAGGGAGCAGTTTTGCCGAAAAGGTTTTAAAATAACTTCCTAAAAAGGTGGCAATACCCATCAGCGCTATAAATACAAATACCGATTTTAAAACCGACTTTGGATTTTCTTCTCCCCTATACTCACTCTTATTAAAAAATAAAAACGCTATTCCGAGTATAATTGAAGAAAACAGATATGTGTAAAAATTAAAACCTTCCGCTGAACCGCCGTGGCAATTATAAACGAAAAGTTTCTGACTGAAATCCATAAGACCGTTGAGCAGTCCGCAAAGAATAAGGAGTACCACCGATAAAAAGTCAAGTTTCCCGTTTATTTCCTTATTATAAGAACACATAACGAGGGATGCGGCAACCAAAATCAAAAAGCTGATAATATCCTTTAAGGTTATGGGCTCACCAAAGAAAATTCCGCTGAGCGTCACCGTTACGGCTACCCCAAGCATTACAAATACGGTGGACAGCATAAAAGCCCCTCTGCGCACCGAAAAAAGCCATACTATAACATAGCAAGATGTGGCAACTGCGCAAAAAAGGGATATTAAAACCATATTTATATCCCAAAGGGCAGATATTTCAGTTTTTGCCGCAAGCAAAAGAACAAGGCCTACGGGAATGCACATAAGCATACGCACAAAACTGGTTAAAAGGGCGGAAGGTATCGTAGATGCCTTACTGCTCTGCTTTTTACTGCAAAAGGCCTTGGTAACACTCATAAAAACCGATAAAACAAGATAAAAATATCCCATTATTCCTCCAAAAAATAAGGGCTGAAAATCAGCCCTTAAAATTATTCTTCATCGGGCATTTCCCAGTTATGCCAGATATTCTGAACATCATCGTTTTCTTCAAGCATATCGATGAGTTTTTCCATTTTGGTAATCATTTCGGGGTCATCAATAACCGATGTGGTCTGAGGAACATACTGAACCTCGGCAGAAAGGAAGGAATATCCCTTTTCCTCGAGGGCATCACGAACGGTGCCTAAATCGTTGGGCTCTGTAGTAATCTCAAAAACATCGCCATCGAAATTAAAGTCCTCCGCGCCTGCCTCTAAAGCGGCTTCCATAACGGTATCCTCATCAAGTCCCTCGCCTTCGATTTCGATTATACCTTTTCTATCAAACATAAACATAACCGAGCCCGATTGACCGAGGTTACCGCCGCACTTATCAAAGTAGTGGCGCATCTCACCCGCAGTTCTATTGCGGTTATCGGTAAGGGTTTCAACAACAACGGCAACACCTGAAGGGCCATAACCCTCATAGATAAGTTCTTCATAATCGCTGCCGCCCGACTCACCCGCCGCCTTTTTAATGATACGCTCAATATTATCATTGGGCACATTTGCGGCTTTGGCTTTAGCGATAGCATCTTTTAGTTTGCTGTTTTCGGCAGGGTTAGGACCGCCCGCCTTAACAATAACCGAAATCTCTCTGCCAATCTTGGTAAAGATTTTTGCCTTTGCGGCATCGGTTTTTTCCTTTTTTCTTTTAATATTGTTCCATTTAGAATGTCCTGACATTAATTTCACTCCTATTAGTTTAACAAAAACATTATACCACTATTTTTCTTTTTGGCAATACTAAATTTCGCGGTTGGCCAAAGCATTCAAACCCGAATCAGATTTTGGGATAAAGATTTCACGCTGTGGCTTTGTTAAAATATTCGCAAATCCGACAGGATTTGCTACGTTTTATGCCTTGCCCATCATAAAATCCTTTTATCACAAAATTCTGCGACCTGAAAGGCGCGGTTTTATGAGTAGCTTTTGGTGATGCGAAGCACATAAAGCCATCGCTTATGAGCGACAAAGAGGCAAAAGATGCCTTAAAACCGCCCTTTTGGGCTGGTTTGGGTTTAAATGCTTTGGCTAAGTTCTATGGCCTTTTCACAAAGCCGCAAAACATCATCAAAACTCGATATTTCTCCGCACATTCTGCGTAGCGATGCGGCGCCTTTTATACCGTTCATATACCAAGCGGCGTGTTTTCTTGTTTCTAAAATTCCCTTATGCTCATTTCGGTATTTAAGCATAAGTTTTATCTGCTCTATAAATACCGAAAGCCGTTCTTCAAGGTTTTTTTCTTTATATTCACGACCTTCAAGATAGGCGTTTATTTCTTCAAAAATAAAGGGGTTTCCGCGGGCGGCTCTGCCTACCATCAGAAAATCGCAACCCGTTTTATCCATCATCTCTTTGGCGCTTTTGCCATCCACGATATCACCGTTGGCAATAACGGGTATTTTAACGCTTTCCTTAACCTTTTTTATAATATCGAGGTCAACGGGCGGAGCATACATCTGCGCTTTAGTTCTGCCGTGCACCGTAACGGCCGATGCCCCCGCCTCCTCGCAGATTTTCGCGAGTTCGGGCGCATTGAGATTATCTTTATCCCAACCCGAGCGCATTTTTACGGTTACGGGAATATCTACGGATTTTACTACTGCTTCCACGATTTTTCCCGCAAGTTCGGGGTTTTTCATAAGGGCGCTTCCGCCGCCGTGACCCGATACCTTAGGAGCGGGACACCCCATATTTATATCGATAAAATCGGGGCCGAAATCCATAGCTTTTTCTGCGGCTTTTGCCATTATATCGGGCTCACAACCAAAGAGTTGATTAGCCGTAGGAATTCCCTTTTTTTCGCAAAAAAGCAACTCGGCGGATTTTTTATCCCCAAGGGTTATTCCCTTTGCGCTGGCAAGTTCTCCCACAGTAAAAGAAGCGCCGTGCAAAGCACATATTTCACGCATGGCTCTATCGGCGACACCCGCCATAGGAGCCAGGCCTGCAAATCCCGTAAATTCAAGGTTTTTTATCTTCATAACAAGGCAATTATACCGCAAAATAAAAAAACTGTCAATTTTTAAAATTTTAATAGTGACAAATCTATAAAAAGATGATAAAATAAATATATATATGCCCATAGAGCTTTTTAAGAGGTGAAAAAATGAAACTTTTAGCCATAGATGGTAACAGTTTAATAAACCGTGCTTTTTACGGAATAAAACTACTTTCCACCAAGGACGGAAGGTATACCAATGCCGTTTACGGCTTTATAAATATTTTGTTTAAACTCATCGAGAGCGAACACCCCGACGGTGTGGCAGTTGCCTTTGATATTAAAAAGCCCACCTTCCGCCACGAAAAATATGATGCCTATAAAGCGGGCCGTCACGCTATGCCCGATGAACTTCGCGAACAATTTCCCCTCATTAAAGAATGGATTAAACTTGCAGGGTATCACTGCATTGAATGCGAAGGTTTCGAGGCCGATGATATTTTGGGAACTCTGGCGGATGCGGCGGTAAAGAGCGGTAACGAATGCGTTGTTGCTACGGGCGACCGCGACTCTTTGCAGTTGGTTTCGGAAAACACAAGGGTTTTACTCGCCACCACAAGAATGGGTCAGACCGAAGTTACCAACTATACTCCTGAAAAAGTTATGGAACGTTACGGAGTTACTCCTAAGGAAATGATAGAACTTAAGGCCCTTATGGGTGATTCTTCCGATAATATTCCCGGTGTTGCGGGAATCGGAGAAAAGACCGCTACCGACCTTATCTCCCGTTTCCACAGTATCGATTATATTTACGATAATATTCTCACCACTGATATAAAAGACGGTGTAAGAAAAAAACTTATTACCGATAGAGAAAACGCATTTTTAAGCAGATGGCTTGGCACCATTTGTTTAGAAGCGCCTATTGAAAAGAATTTTGAAACTTATAGAAACGACGAAACAGATAAAGATAAACTTTCGGCCTTTATGGTAGAACTTGAACTCTTTAAACTCCTTTCCCGTATGAACTTAACCCCTGTTTCTGCAGAAACCATAAAATCCGAAAGCACCGAGATTTTTACCCTCTCAAAATTTGATGGTCAGGGTTTTTCCGGCGCCGTTGATATCCATATAGCCGAAAACGGCGGAGTTTTGGTATATGATGGAAGGGTATATCCCCTATCTTCCGCAGAACTTACCGCCATACTTTCTTCATCTCAATACAATAAGCGTATTTACGGATACAAAGAGGTTTGCAAAAATTTTGAAGGCGTAGAAGGTGTAACTTTTGATACCCTTCTTGCCGCATATCTTTGTAACCCTTCTTCCAATGATTATTCCCTATCCCGTCTTGCCGCAGAATATTCGGTCAGCATACCTAAACTTGAGGGCAACACAAATGACGATATTAATGATGCATTGATGCTTCACGCCGTTAATAACGCTCTCTATGATATGTTAAGCAAAAACGGTGAAATCAAACTTTTAGAAGAAATTGAGGTGCCTTTAGCGCGGGTTCTTGCAAGTATGGAAAAGGAAGGTTTCCTTGCCGACTGCGAAGGACTTAAAGAAAAAGGCGAAGAATTATCCCTGCGTATTGCAGAAATTGAAAAGGAAATTTTCAATCTCGCAGGGTGTCAATTTAATATTAATTCCCCAAAGCAACTAGGCGAAATCCTTTTCGTTAAATTAGGGCTCCCCGCCAAAAAGAAAACCAAAAGCGGATACTCTACAAATGCCGATGTTTTGGAAGGGTTGCGCTATGATTTCCCCATAGTCGAACTTGTTTTGCAGTATAGACAATTTGCAAAACTCAAATCCACCTATTGTGACGGTCTTTTGGCTGCAGTAGCAAAAGATGGCAGAATTCACTCCACCTTTAACCAGACCGAAGCCCGTACGGGAAGAATCAGTTCTCTTGAACCGAATCTTCAGAATATACCCGTAAGAACCGAAGAAGGCAGACAACTTCGTAAATTCTTCATAGCCAAAGAGGGTTATGCCCTTTGCGATGCTGACTATTCTCAAATCGAACTTCGCGTTCTGGCAAGCATTGCCGAAGATAAGGCCATGATAGATGCCTTCAATTCGGGGGTTGATATTCATACCCTTACGGCATCGGAAGTTTTTGATATACCCGTAGATATGGTGCTGCCCGTAATGAGAAGCAGAGCCAAAGCGGTTAATTTCGGCATCGTTTACGGTATCGGCGCCTTTTCTCTTGCCAAAGATATCGGTGTAACAAGAGCAGAGGCCGACCGATATATAAAGGGTTATCTTGCTACCTACCCCGGCGTTGCATCCTATATGGAAAAGGTTATTGAAAAAGCCAAGGCAGACGGATTCGTTACCACCGCCTTTGGCAGAAGAAGATATCTGCCCGAACTTTCCGCCTCAAACGGAATGCTCCGCGCCTTTGGTGAAAGGGTTGCCCGCAACGCTCCCATTCAAGGCACCGCCGCAGATATCATAAAAATCGCTATGATTAAGGTTTACGAGCGCCTAAAAAAAGAACTTCCTACCGCAAAACTCATTTTGCAGGTGCACGATGAACTTATAGTTGAGTGTAAAAAAGAGGACTGCGAATCGGCTTCAAGAATTCTTAAAGAAGAAATGGAAAGCGCCGCAGAACTTCGGGTTAAGTTATCTGTTGATGTGAATAGCGGCGAAAATTGGCTTATCGCTAAAGGATAATAAAATGAAAATAATTTTTGTTTGCACGGGTAACACCTGCCGCTCTCCTATGGCGGAAGGTTATCTTAAATCAAAACGCATACCTAATCTTACGGTAAAAAGCCGAGGACTCTCATTGGGCGGTGACGCGGTAAGCGAAAATTCCGCCGAAATTATGGAAGAAATAGGTATCGATATTAAAGACCATATATCAAAGGGGCTTTCCCCAAAAGATTTAGATGCGGATTTATTTATCGCTATGACCGAGTCCCACGCATTAACTTTAAAAAGCATCGGCATAAGCGGAGATAAAATTAAGGTTTTAGGCGAAGGTATATCCGACCCCTTTATGCAACCGTTACCTGTTTACCGCGACTGCCGAAATCAGATAACTGATAATATTGATAATCTCATTTACGGCGGACTTATAGGCGGTATTTCAGTAAGAGAAGCCGACACTTTCGATATCCCGAAAATCGCGAAACTCGAAAAGGAAAACTTCTCGCTTCCTTGGAGCGAAAATGCCATACTTGAATCTATGGAACAAAAGACACTTTTTCTCGTAGCAGAGAAGGATGGCAATATTATCGGGTATATGGGACTTACAATGATACTTGATGAAGGTTATGTTACCAATGTAGCCGTTAGTAAGGATTTTCGTAAAATGGGAGTTGGCACCCTGCTTATGAACAAAGCGATTGATTCCGCTTTTCTAAAAGGGCTTTCTTTTATTTCCCTCGAAGTGAGGGCATCTAATCAAAGCGCCATTTCCCTTTATGAGCGCCTTGCCTTTAAAAAGGAAGGTCTTCGTAAAAATTTCTATGATAATCCAAAAGAAGATGCAATTATTATGACAAGAAGGTTTAATTTTTAAATGATAATCTTAAGTATTGAATCCTCTTGCGACGAAACCTCTGTTTCCGTTACAAGAGAACGGGAAATTTTATCCAATATTATTTCAACCCAAATAGAAGAACACCGTATTTACGGCGGCGTTGTACCTGAAATTGCTTCGAGAAGGCATACCGAGGCCATAGGTGCCGTATGCGATGAAGCAATAAAGGCGGCGGGTATTACCTACGGCGAAATAGATGCCGTTGCCGTTACCTTCGCCCCCGGTCTTATCGGAGCGCTTCTTGTAGGCGTGAATTTTGCTAAGGGACTCGCCCTCTCTTTAAACGTTCCCCTTATTCCCGTTCATCATCTCCGCTCTCATATAGCGGCCAATTATATCAGCCATCCCGACCTGAAGCCGCCATTTTTATGTCTTACGGTTTCAGGCGGAAATACAATTATAACCGAGGTTAAAGATTATACGAAATTCGCACCCCTTGGCGCCACCCTTGATGATGCGGCGGGAGAATGTTTTGATAAAACCGCGCGTTGTCTTGGTCTTCCCTATCCCGGCGGCGTAACCCTCGATAAAATCGCTACAAAATCAGATTTCAAAAAATATCCGCTACCCTATCCAAAATCCCCCAAAGGTGAATACAACTTCAGCTTTTCGGGGCTTAAAACGGCGGTTATAAATCTCGTTCATAACGCGAAACAAAAGGAAGAAGAAATTGATATCCCCGTTCTTGCGGCTACCGTACGCGAAAGGGTTTGCGATATGCTGATTTCGAACACCATTAAAGCCGCCAAAGACGGTGGCTATAAAACCCTTTGTCTTGCAGGAGGCGTTTCGGCAAACAGTGAACTTCGAAGCCGAATGAGTGAAATCTGCAAAGAAGAAGGAATCAAACTTTTCTATCCCGAACTAAAATATTGCGGTGATAACGCCGCTATGGTTGGAGTTCAGGGTTTCTATGAATTTTTAAGCGGAAACACGGCGGACAGTAATCTCAACGCTACCGCCACCCTTCCCATTGACTACAGATAATCGACTAAAGGGAGAATATTTATGGAAAACAAAAAACTTCTTTTAATAGTTAATCCAAAATCGGGCAGAGAAAAAATGAAAACCCAACTTTTAAAGGTTACCGAAATATTTTCTGCAGGCGGTTTTGAGGTCACCGTTTATCCCACGAAAAAGCGTGGTGACGGTACGGTAAGAGCGGCCGCAATTAAGAATGGTGAATTTGACCGCGTAGTTGTATGCGGCGGTGACGGCACCTTAAACGAGGTCATTACGGGACTTATGCAGTCGAGTGTTAAATGCACCCTCGGATATATTCCTTCGGGCACCCTAAATGAATGGTCTTCGGGACTTGGTATTGCAAGAAATATCCCCGAAGCCGCAAAGGATATAGTCCATGGCGAAATAGTTGAACTTGATATAGGAAAATTCGGCGATAAATACTTTTCTTACACCGCCTCCTTCGGCGCATTTACCGAAGCATCCTATTCGGCGCCTCAGGACATAAAAAATGTTTTAGGTCAAGCGGCATATTTCTTTGAAGGTATCAAAAGTCTTGGAAATATAAAACCTATTCACCTTAAATTTACAACCGATGAAAAAGAAATCGAGGGAGATTTCCTTTTTGGAGCGATTTCCAATTCTATGTCGGTAGGCGGAATAGTTAAATTCAACGAGGCCACCGTTAAACTCAACGATGGATTTTTTGAGGTGGTGCTCATTAGAAATCCTGCAAATCTTACAGAATTCCAATCCATACTTGACGGCATAATCCGTCAGGATATGAACCGCAACGGAATTGAATTTTTCCATACGAAGTCCATTACCGTTTCTGGCGGCGCCGATGTTTCCTGGACGCTTGACGGTGAGTTTGCAGAGGGTAAAGAAGAAATTAAGATAGAAAATATTCACTCGGCTATCAAATTGGTAGTACCCGAAAGTTAGGAGTTTTAAATATGTTTACAAGAGATATAGGTGTTGACCTTGGCACCGCAAATACTATGGTTTGCGTTAAGTGCAAAGGTATCATCACAAGAGAGCCCTCGGTTGTTGCTTATGATATGAGAAACGATGCCGTGAGAGCCGTTGGTAAAGAAGCCAAAGAAATGATAGGCAGAACTCCCGGCTCGATTATTGCGGTTCGTCCTCTTAAAAACGGAGTTATTGCCGATTTCGATGTTACTGCGGCAATGCTTAAAAGATTTATCCGCGATGCTTTGAAGGGTTCCTTCGTTTCCAGAGTAAGAATGGTAATTTGTATACCCACGGGCGTTACAGAGGTTGAAAGCCGCGCCGTTTACGATGCGGCTAAACAAGCAGGTGCTACGGATATAGATTTGGTTGAAGAGCCCATGGCTGCCGCCGTAGGCGCAGGTTTACCCGTTTGGGAAGCCACGGGAAATATGATAGTTGATATCGGGGGCGGTACCAGTGAGGTTGCCATTATATCCCTCGGCGATATCGTTACTTCTCAGTCACTCCGTGTAGGCGGTGATGACCTTGATGAAGCCATTATCGGCTACATAAGGAAGAAGCACAATCTCCTTATTGGCGAACGAACTGCCGAGCAGATTAAAATAGAAATCGGCTCTGCAAAACCCTACAAAGATGAAAAATCCATCGAAATCAGGGGTCGTAACCTGGTTGACGGATTACCTAAAAATGTTACCATTTCTTCCGAAGAAGTAAGAAATGCTATGGCCGATACTATTGCGGAAATTATTGATACCGTTCGGACAACCCTCGAAAAAACTCCCCCCGAACTTTCCGCCGATATTATAGATACCGGTATTACCCTCACGGGCGGCGGTGCACTTTTGCGCGGCCTTGCCGAACTTATAGCCGAGGAAACAGGTATGCCCGTTTCGGTTGCGGCCAATCCCCTTGACTGCGTTGTTATCGGAACCAGAAAACGACTTGAAGGCGATAGCGGTTTTAAAAACTATACATTCCGCCGCGGCCGCCGTTTCAGATAATTTTAAGGAGATATAAACATGCGATTTTTCTTTCGCAGCAGACAGTTTAAAATCATTATAAGTGTTTTTCTTGCCTTGGTGATTATTTCTGCGATTTTTGGAATTTTAGGAAAAAGTATGGCTCCGGGAGCCGATGTTTTGGGAACTGTTACCGCTCCCTTCCGCTCTCTTGCCACCTCTATTTCAAATGTGTTTTCCGATTTTTCCAAAACCATTTCGGACGGAAACGAACTTATGCTTGAAAACGCAGAACTCAAAGAAGAATTAAATAAACTCCGCGAACAGATGGCAGATTTCGAGAAAATCGAAAGAGAGAATGAAGAACTTAAGGAGTTTATTGAACTTAAAGAACAAAATCCCGATTTTGAATTTGCTTCTGCCAATTTAATTTCAAGAGATAATGATGACCTTTTCGGCTCATTCCTCATCAATAGAGGTACTTTATCGGGCGTTGCTGTTTATGACCCCGTTATAACTGCAGAAGGCCTTGTTGGATTTGTTACGGAGGTGGGACTGACTACCGCCAAGGTAACCACCGTTTTAAACCCCGACCTTACCGTTGGCGCTCTTGATAACCGTACGGGTGATTCGGGCATCGTTTCGGGAAAGGTTAATTTATCCGAAGAGGGACTTTGCCGTTTTTATAACCTTGCCCGTTCCTGCAACGTTGCCATAGGTGACTATGTTATTACCTCGGGTGAAGGCATTTTTCCCGAAGGCCTTTTAATCGGCTCGGTGACCGCCATTGGCTCCGACGAATATAACACCTCGGTTTATGCCGATATTGAGCCCTTTGTAGATTTTGAAAATATCAGAGGGGTTATGGTTATTACCGATTTTGAAGGTCAAGGCGGCATTTCTCCCAAAGGGGAGGATAAATAAATGACCAAAAAAAGTGAGCGGATATTTGCCCAAGGCGTGAATTTTCTTTTGTTTTTAATTCTCGCTTTTGCACATAATACAGGTTTTCACCCCTTCTCCATAGCCACGGCCAATCCCTTCGCAGTTTTTGCGCTTTTAATCGCTTTTTCTATGTTTGCAACCGAATGGAGTTCCTGCTTTGCGGGAATTTTCCTTGGTATATTTATGGATTCGGGAAGCGCAAACGGCTCCATTTTCTATACGGTTTTGTTTTTCATTTCCGCCTTGTTTGTTACGGTTGCATCAAGATATATTTTCAATAATAATCTGCGCGCCGCCATCGTTATGTGCCTTATTTGTTCCCTTTTGCTTTTCGGAACAAGATGGCTTATATTCTACGGACTTCATTTAGGCGCCGCGGAAAGTATTACATTCTTATTTAAATCTGCGCTGCCTTCTGCGGTTTATACTACGGTTTTCATAGTACCCTTTTATTATTTCGAAAAAGCAATTTTTCAAATACTTGATTATCAGTAAATTGTTTTAAATAAACTATATTGCGAGGTGAACTCTATGCCCTTTAAGCGCGACCGTCAAACTTCCTTAACCGTTCTTTCGGTCATTCTCATAATCGCTATGCTTATCTATACTGTGCGAATTTATTCCTTGCAGATAGTAAATGCATCCAAATACTCCTCGGTTGCGGGAAGTACCACCGTAAGAACCGCCGTGCTTAAAGCGCCAAGAGGAGAAATTATTGATAGTTTCGGACGTCAAATAGCCGTTAACCGTGACGGATATAACGTGGTTTTCAATAAGGCCTATGTTAAGGATAATCTTAATGACGTTATTCTATCCCTTATTGATACCTTTAATTCTTATGAAGCGGAATATACGGACAAGTTACCCATTAACACCTCCGCCCCCTATGAATTCAAAGAGGGCGAATCTACCGATAAACTGATTTCCACCCTTAAACTCAACCACTATGCCACTGCAGAAAACTGCTTTGAACGACTTATTGAAAGATATGATTTAAAAGATTACGATAAATCATCTCAAAGAAAGATTATGGGCGTAAGATACAGTATGGAAATCGCAAGTTTCTCCATTTCTTACCCTTATACCTTTGCCGAAGATATCCCAACCGAACTTATGAGAAAAATAAGCGAATCGGGATTTTTGCTGGACGGTGTAACCGTTGATGTCTGCCCATTCAGACAGTATGTTGATACCTCCCTTGCCGTTAATATAATCGGTTCCGTAGGTCCCATTTACGAAGAAGATTGGACCAAGGGCGAAAATTATAAAGACCGCGGCTATTCCTTTAATGATAAAGTAGGAAAAAGCGGAATTGAATATTACGCCGAAAAATATCTTCGGGGAATTGACGGAGAAATCACCTATTATCTTGACTCCGATGGTCATATCATAGAAAAAGAAATCACAAAAGAGCCGATTTCGGGCAAAACGGTTATGCTCACTCTTGACAGAAGCATTCAAAGAACTGCGCAAAATGCCCTTGAGACCACTATTTTGGATTTACAATCAAGAGGCGGCACCGCCGTTGCGGGCAGTGCGGTTATGATAGATATTAACTCGGGCGGTGTTATCTGTGCTGCCAACTACCCAACCTACGATTCTGCTACTTTAGGCGAAAAATTCGATGAACTTGTAAGCGACCCCCGAAAGCCCCTTACAAACCGTGCTTTCCAAGGCGTTTACCCCATCGGTTCAACGATTAAACCTATCGTTGCCACTGCGGCCATTGAAAAGGGACTTTATCATCAAGGCGAAACCATACGCTGTGTTCAGGTTTATGATTATTTTGATGATTATAAACCAAAATGTTTGCACTATCACGGCACCATAAATCTTAATACCGCTCTTTCAAAAAGTTGCAACTACTTCTTCTTTGATTTAGGCAGAAGATTAGGCGGTCAAACCCTAACGGACTACTATAAGCAGTTCGGCTTGGGTACGCTTACGGGAGTTGAAGTCGATGACTCGAAGGGTATCCTTGTGGAGCCCGCAAGTAACACTTTAGGCGGCGACACCTTGCAGATATCCATAGGTCAGTTAAATGCCTTCACTCCTTTACAACTTGCCAATTACGCCGCTACTTTTGCCAACGGCGGCACCCACTATAAAGTTACCCTTATAGATAAGGTTGTTTCCTATGACCTTTCTAAAACCTACGAAAAGCGCGAGCCCGAAATTGTAAATAAGGTTTCTATTAAGGATTCTACACTGGAAGCCGTAAAGCAGGGTATGCTTTCGGTTACTGTTGACGGTACGGGTAGTACCGTATTTGCCGATTACGGAATTAAAATCGGCGGTAAAACGGGAACGAGCCAGACCAATAAAGGCGCCGACCACAGCACCTATATAGTATTTGCTCCCTATGATAATCCCCAGATTGCTATTTCCGTAATTCTTGAGCACGGTGACTCGGGCTATTCTGCGGGCTCTATCGTTAAATCTCTTTTGGATGCCTACTTCTTCAGTGAAGGTAACAATAAAGAAGATACCGTTCCAAATACGGTTTTAAAGTAAACTATGGTTGACTGAAACCGCAATTTATGATAAAATTACAAACTAATGAGGTGAAAATATGGCCCTTTTATTAGCAATAACCTCGGGAAAAGGAGGAACGGGTAAATCCACCCTCTCATCTTCCCTTGCCCTCGCATTTGCAAAACTTAATAAAACTGTTTTGCTTATGGATATGGATGAAGGGCTAAGGAGTTTAGATTTATTCTTAGATGTAGACGACCGCATTGTTTTTGACCTTTCCGATATATTAAAGGGCGCTGATATAGAGGATGCTCTTTATGAGATGGACAAGCCAAAAAACATCCATCTTATTCCGGCACCTCGAAACACAGGGGAAATTAACCCCGATAAATTCAGCGAACTTATAGATACTTTATCAACCCGTTTTGATATTATTATTCTGGATTTCCCCGCCGGGCTTGAATTTGGTTTATATAATGTATTACCTTATAACACTCAATTTATTACGGTCTGCAACCCTGACCCTGTATCCGTCAGAGATGCAGGTATAGTTTGCGATAGGTTGCCCGAAACCGAGCGTGACCCGCGACTTGTTCTCAACCGCTTTGATATAGAACTTATAAAAAGCGGTACATATAAAAATATCGATGATATTATTGATATTTCCGGTATGCGACTTTTGGGAGTTGTACCCGCCGACAGCGAACTTATGCTACTTTCGGTTAACCACAAACTCCACACGAGAAAAAGGGCCTTTAAGGCCATTGAGCGCATAGCGCGACGACTTTTAGGCGAAACGGTACGCCTTCCAAAACCCAAAAAAATATAAAATTTAAATAAGGGGGTCATTTTTATGACAATAGCACTAATCGCACACGATGCCAAAAAAGAAATTATGGTACAGTTCTGTATCGCTTACTGCGGAATTTTAAGCAAACATAATCTTGTTGCTACAGGTTCCACAGGCAAGTTCGTTTCTGAAGCTACAGGACTTGATATAATTCAATTTTTAGGCGGGTCTCAAGGTGGTTCTCAGCAAATTGCCGCTCGTATCGGCTGCAATGAAATCGACCTTCTTCTTCTCTTCAGAGACCCCCTGAATCCCAGACCTAACGATCCGGATGAAAGTGTTCTTCTTCGCCTTTGCGATGTTCATAACATTCCCGTTGCCACCAATATTGCCACCGCCGAAGTTCTTATTCACGGTCTTGAACGCGGTGACCTTGATTGGCGCGATATCGTTAAAAAATCCTAATTGGAGTTTAAATTATGGCAGAAATTAACCGTGCCGTTAAAGGCACCAACGATTTACTTCCCGCAGACAGCCACGCAAGACAGTTTGTTGAAGGAAAAATGCTTGATATTTCCCGACTTTACGGTTTTAGAGAAATACGGGTGCCCGTTTTTGAGCATACCGAAGTTTTCTCCCGTAATGTAGGAGATACAACCGATGTTGTTCAAAAAGAAATGTATACCTTTCTCGATAAGGGCGGGAGATCTATTACCCTGCGCCCCGAGCTTACGGCGGGTGTAGTAAGAAGCGCAGTTGAGCACGGTCTCGTTAACGGCGCTTTACCCGTAAAGGTTTGTTATATAGGCGGTTGTTACCGCTATGAAAAGCCGCAGGCAGGCCGTCTTCGCGAATTTCACCAATTCGGCGTTGAATGCTTCGGCGCCGCCTCACCTTCGGCCGATGCAGAGGTTATATCCCTTGCCCGTCAGGTGCTTTTGGGCGTAGGCGTTGATAAAATCTCTCTCGAAATCAATTCAATAGGTTGTCCTAAATGCCGCGCCAATTATCACGCCGCCCTTAAGGAGTATTTTTCAAGTAAGGTTGATACCTTATGCGAAACCTGTAAGGAACGACTTGAGCGCAACCCTATGAGAATTCTTGATTGCAAATCCCCCGTTTGCAGCGAAATTGCAAAGGATGCTCCCGTAGTGCTTGACTACCTTTGTGATGAATGCAGTGAGCATTTTGAGGGTGTTAAGTCCCATCTTACTGCCGCAGGAATTGACTTTACGGTTAATCCCCACATTGTCAGAGGCCTTGATTACTATACTAAAACCGTATTTGAATTTATTTCAGGTGATATAGGTGCTCAATCCACCGTTTGCGGCGGCGGAAGATACGACGGTCTCGTAAAACAAATGGGCGGTCCCGAAGTTGCGGCCCTCGGCTTTGGTATGGGTATCGAACGACTTATGCTTTTGCTCAAAAATCAAAATGCACTTCTTCCCGATGACAGAAAGTGCGACTTATATATTGCGCCAAT
>JAFSAK010000026.1 GCA_017441045.1 Clostridia bacterium | reverse complement strand
CGGATGTTTTGCCGTTAGTACCCGTAACACCAATAAGTTTTAAAGAATCTGCGGGATTTTCAAACCAAGCGGCGCACATTTTTGCATATGCTTTATGGGTATCTTCCACGATTATCTGATTAGGAAGTCCTGTATCTTCTTCTGCTACCAAAACTGCGGCGCCGTTTTCCAAAGCCGACTTTGCGAACTTATGGCCATCGGTCTTTGCGCCCTTGATGCAAACAAAGATAAAACCCTCTTTTACCTCTTTTGAATTACAGGTAATACCCTTAATATTTACTTGTGCGAGTTTGCCTTCCACTTCGGGCAGAATGTCTTTAAAAAGCATCTTTTTCTCCTTTTTTACTGCGTTATAGCTATATCCGCTATTGCTTCCTCACGGAAACTTACGGTAACTACCGTACCTTTTTTAACCACTTCTCCGGCCGCAATGCTTTGGCTATATGCCTTAAGGCCTGATGAGGTAGTATTGCCTGAAAATTCAATATTTATTCCCGCAGATGCGGCCGATATATTAGCCTCTGCGGCGGTTAGTCCAACTAAATTGGGCACTATTGTTGTTTCTTCACTGGTGCCTTCTGTATAAAGAATTACCGTTCCGTTTTTGTAAACAGGAGTTGCGGCGGAGGGTGTTTGAGCGGTTACTTTTTCACCGACACCGACAACTCTGCTATTAAGTCCCGAAGCAGAAATTCTCTCTTTTGCTTCGGCAACACCCATTCCTACTATATCGGGAACATTAACAGAAAGGCGTTTGAGCTCTTCTTCGCTATATTGGGGCTCATAACCGAGATACGGAAGTATTTCAGCCATAACTTTTGAGCCCACAGGGGCCGCTACAGCGCCTCCGTAATAACTATCACCCATAGTTTCATCCAGCATTACGAAAACCGCAATTTCGGGCTTATCAATAGGCGCTATACCAACATAAGAGCCGATATAGAGGCCTCTTACATTAAGTTCAAGCATTTTTGCAATTTTTTCGGAAGTACCGGTTTTACCGCCGACGCGATATCCCGCCACTCTACCGTTTTTAGCGCCGTTTTCTACAACAAATTCCAAAAGTTCTCTCATTGTAGCCGAAGTACTTTCGGAAATAACCTGACGCTCATACGAAATATCCTTTGATTCAACCACATTATTTTCAGAATCAATAATTTTTTCTACAACATGGGGTTTAACAAGATATCCGCCGTTCACAGAGGCGGCGGCAAGAGCCAAGGTCTGCATAGGCGTAATATTAAAGGTCTGACCGAAGGATGATGAAGCAAGCTCGGTAGTACCCATTTTTTCTTGTTTGTGATAATTAGAAGTGGCTTCACCAGGAAGATCAATACCGGTTTTCTGTGTCAAACCGAAGGCCTCAAAATACTTACTGAAAATATTTGAGCCCACAAGTTGACCTATCATAATAAATGCGGGGTTGCAAGAATTTGCAATGGCATTTCGAAGTTGTTGAGTTCCGTGACCGCCCGCTTTATGACAGTGATAAATGTTACCTGAAACCGAATATGTGTAGTTACAAGTAAAGGAACTATTCATATTAACAAGATTTTCTTCCAATGCTACAGAGGCGGTAAAAATCTTAAAAACAGAACCAGGTTCATAAGTATCGGAAACGGCTTTATTACGCCACTGACGGTTAAGAAGTTCCGTTCTTTTAGCCGCTTTTTTCTCTTTGTCTTCTATGGCGTCAACCGTTGCCTGATCTTCCTTTGAAAGTGTAAAAGGCGAATTAGGATTAAAGTCATTACTAACGGCCATACCGTAAATTGCGCCCGTATTTACGTTCATAACAACAACGGCTCCGCGCTCTTGCACCTTTTCGGCCTCAACCGCATTATCAAGATGCTTTTCACAAACATACTGAATATAGGAATCTATAGAGGTAACAAGCGAATGACCTTTTATGGCCTCCTCAACTTTCTGATAAGTGAAAGGCATATCGGTACCAGATGCATTTTTTGCGGCTACTACCCTGCCCGCTACTCCCGTAAGAGAATTATCGTAATAACTTTCAAGACCCGCAAGGCCTTGATTATCATCACCGACAAATCCCAAAACCGTAGATGCGAGTGAATCATTGGGATAATAGCGCTTTGTGGTTTCATCCACGCCCACATACTGTGTCATTTTTATATCGCTGTTATCAGCGATAAACTTTCGCACCTTATCTGCGGCGGGTTTTTCTATTTTCTTTTTTACCGTAACATAATAGGTCTTTTGCTTGGTCTTTTCATAAACATCGTCGCGCTCAAGTTCCAATATTTCCGAAAGATTATCGGCTATAAGTTTTCTTACTTCTTCTGCCTTATCATCATCAAGTTTATTTATGCCGTTGGGAGTGATATAAACGGTCCAAGCGGTAGAACTTGTAGCCAAGACATTCATATTTCTATCATAAATATCTCCTCTGGGAGCCGTTACAATACTATCGTAAAGTTGTTGTTCCGAAGCCATATTCTGATACTCTTCACCGCGGAAAATCATTATATTTATGAGACTTGAACCGGAAACTATAGTGATGCAAAGAATCATGGAAACCATTACTACCATTATTCTTATAAGCATTTGCTTATTTGGTCTATGTGACACGGTTCAAACCTCCTTTTTTACCCATTTTAAATGCTCGAAAACGAGAGTCAAGATTTACTCAACTCCCGTATATCATCTGGAAAGGGACAGAAATTCAATGCCGAATTTACTACCCTATATTATATTAACCTTTTGCTTTTACTTATACCGAAAAACCTTTTATTTTTTGGCATTGTCGCTTTGACTTACCTCACCGTTTTTTAGTACCGCAGAATTCTGATCGTTTACTCTTATATAGACAACCTGATCCTTGTCCATTTTAGACATACCGAGTTTTGCGGCTTCAAGTTCCACATTTGAATAGGAAATGCGGCGTTCATACTCAACCTCTAAACTCGTAAGTTCGCTATCGAGTGCATTAATTTCGGTCTTCATATCGTTGATTTTTGCATTGGTTTCATTAATCATAATACGAAGTGAAATGTTTCCGCAAAGTGCCGCGAGAATGAATACCGTAGTCATAACCGCAAAAGCGGTTGCCGACATTCTTCTTTTTGCCGCTTTCTTTTTGGCTCTTACTTTAGGAGAAGGCAATTTAACGATATTATCGTTTTGCTTCTCGTGAATTTCAGGTTTTGCTTTCGGCATAAACATCTCAAAATCATAAGCCAAACTATCGTTATAATACTTAAGATTATTCATAATTGCCCTCCTCTTCTTAAATTTAAAGTTTTATTACCGAGCGAAGTTTAGCGCTTCTGCTTCGGGGATTATGTTCTAATTCTTCATCCGTAGCGATAATCGGTTTTCTCGTAAGCAGTTGACCTTTAGGTGTTTTACCGCAAACACAAACCGGTATATCGGGCGGACAGGTACAACCTGTACAAAATTCTTTGAATTTTTGTTTAACCATTCTGTCTTCAAGAGAATGGAAGGTTATTATAGATAAGACACCGCCTTTATTAAGCAAATCAAAGGCCTTATCTAAAACCTCTCTTAAACTTTCAAGTTCGGAATTTACGCAAATCCGAAGCGCTTGGAAGCATTTTCTTGCGGGATGTCCATCCCTTCTTGCCGCGGCGGGAACGCTATTTGCAATTATATCGGCAAGTTGCAGAGTAGTAAGTATTGGTGACTGTTCCCTGCATCTTACTATATTAGATGCTATCTTAGCGGCAAAACGTTCTTCGCCGTAATCTCTGAATATTCTCGTAAGTTCGCCGTGGGACATTGTATTTACAAGGTCCGCGGCGGTAGTACCGCTTTTGCTCATTCTCATATCAAGGGGCGCATCTTTATGATAGGAAAAACCGCGTTCCCCGTTATCGAGTTGATATGAAGAAACACCCAAATCAAGAAGGATTCCGTCAACTCCCGTTACACCGTATTTTTTAAGGGCAATATCCATATCCTTAAAGTTGGTATTTATAACGGTTGCGGGATATCCTTTTAATCTTTCGGTTGCTATGGCTACGGCATCGGGGTCTTGGTCAAGGGCGTAAAGCATACCGCTTTGAAGCCGCTTGGCAATCGCGGTAGAATGGCCCGCTCCACCTGCCGTTCCGTCAACATAAATACCATCAGATTTTATTTTTAATGAATCAACAGTTTCCGCAAGCAGTACGGATATATGATTGAATTCCATATTTTAAAATTCCAACTCCTCAACAATGGAGGCAATAGATTCGGGTGAATATTGCTCGTTTTCGGATTTCCAGAGTTCAGTATTCCAAATTTCAAGATTGGTATCCATACCCGTTATATGCGCCTCATTTTCAAGAAGAGCATATTCTCTTAAAGCGGCGGGAATCAGTATCCTTCCCTGCGAATCGAATTCTACATTAAAAGCGCCATCATAAAGAAATCTTTTAACAACGCTTGATTTTGCCGAAGGAAGACCGCCGATTTTCTCTACCAGCTTGTCCCACTCGGAAAGTGAATAAACACATATACAACGTTTGCCGTATATTCCTCGGCAAATCATAAAGCTTTCGCCAAGTTCATCGCGCAGTTTGGCAGGAATGGCGATTCTGCCTTTTTTATCTATTGTATGCTGATAGCCACCGTAAAGCATGAATCGTCACCTCCATTTTCACCACTTTAATACACTTTTATGGGTTTTGGCTACACTTTTCACCACATAACTGTATTATAATACCACATAACACAAAAATCAAGTACTTTTTGAAAAAAATTTAAATTTTATTTTCGTTTTTTTAAGGCAACCTTCATAATTGACATAAAAATCTTATTGTGGTATTATATTCAAGGTGAGTATTTTGGTAAAAAAAGAATATTTTTCAAATAGTCCGCAAGACACCGAGAAAATTGCTGAAGATTTTGCGAAAGGTCTTCAGGGCGGCGAAGTTATTGCCTTTATAGGAAACTTAGGTATGGGCAAAACCTGTTTTACGAGAGGTCTTGCTAAGGGACTTGGATTCAGCGGTGAGGTCACCTCCCCTACCTTTGCCCTTGTAAATGAATATAGAGGCGGTCGGCTTGATATCTTTCATTTTGATATGTATAGAGTGGAAGGTTGGGAAGACCTTTATTCTACGGGCTACTTTGATTATCTCGATGAGGGCGGCGTTACCGTTATTGAATGGAGCGAAAATATAAGTTCCGCCCTTGATGCTGACACTATATATATAAATATTGTGTCAACGGGAGAAAACTCACGAAGGATAATTATCGGAAAGGGTGAAGTTTTTGAAGATACTCGCAATTGAATGCTCAGCGGGTCCCGCATCGGTAGCCATTATAGAAAACGGCAAGATACTTGGCAGTAGTTTTATTAATGTTAAACTCACCCATTCCCAAACCCTTATGCCAATGATAGAAAATCTTCTTGCTTCCTGCCTTTTAACTGTAGATGATATTGAAGGTTATGCGGTGGCGGCGGGTCCGGGTTCCTTTACCGGTATCAGAATAGGAATAAGCGCTGTTAAGGGACTGGCTATTGCCAAAAATCTTCCCTGTGTTCCCGTTTCAACTCTTGAAGCGATGGCATATCCTTTTAAAAATACCGATGCTTTAGTGTGCGCCGTTATGGATGCCCGTTGCAATCAGGTGTATAACGCTTTATTTAAAATTAAAAACGGTGAAATAACCCGCCTTTGCGATGATAGAGCACTTATGTGCGAAGAACTAAAATGCGAACTTATGGAAAAGTATGGCGAAGAAAGTATTATCGTATGCGGTGACGGAAGCGACCTTTTTTATTCGTATATAAAAGATTTCAAAAATTCGCAAATCGCTTGTGAACAAAATAAATTTCAGAACGCCCGTGGTGTTGGATTGCTTGCGGAAGAAGAATTCGCAAGCGGCAACACTGTTTCTTCAAATCAACTTTTGCCCGTTTATTTACGACTTCCTCAAGCAGAACGGGAACTTAAAGCCAAACAAAGCGCAAACCAATAGGTAAAAATATAAATGTATAATATCAGGGGGAATTTAATATGAACAAAAATGTATTTGTTATGGACCATCCGCTTATTCAGCATAAACTTTCCATCCTTCGCGATGAGAGAACGGGCTCTAAGCAATTCCGTGAACTTATAAGTGAAATTGCTATGCTTATGTGCTACGAATCCACAAGAGATTTACCGCTCAAAAGCGTTAAGACCAAAACTCCTATGATGATTGCTGATACAAAGGTTTTGGCGGGTAGAAAAATGGCATTCGTACCTATTCTTCGCGCAGGTCTTGGTATGGTTGACGGCGTTTTAAATTTAATACCCGCCGCCAAGGTTGGTCATATAGGTATGTATCGCGACCCTGAAACCCATAAACCCATTGATTACTACTGCAAACTTCCTTCTGATTTAAACGAGCGCGATGTTTTCGTGCTTGACCCTATGCTCGCTACGGGCGGAAGCGCTATTGATGCAGTTGCAAGAATTAAAGAATTTAATCCCAAGAGAATTAAGTTTATGTGCATTATCGCAGCCCCCGAAGGCATCAAGGCATTTACAGAAGCGCATCCAGATGTCCCCGTTTACTGTGCAGGTCTTGATGACTGTCTTAACGACCATTGCTATATTCTCCCCGGTCTTGGTGATGCGGGCGACCGTATATTCGGAACAAAATAATTAAATGTATTAAAAAATCTCCCGAAAATCACGGGAGATTTTTTGTTGCGTTACTTGAGTATTTATGATAAAATTTTAAAAAGAGGCGGTGATGAATTGAAGTATAATAATATAATTGAGGCAAAATTTATAAGTAGACCTAATAGATTCATCGCTTTGGTTGATATAAACGGAAAAAACGAAACCGTGCATGTTAAAAATACGGGCAGATGTAAAGAGTTACTCGTAGCGGGCGCCACCGTTTATCTTGAAAAAGGATTAAACCCGAACCGCAAAACTCCTTACGATTTGGTTGCTGTAGAGAAAAAAGAGAAAAGGATTCACTGCTTATAAATATGGATTCACAGGTTGTAAATGATGTGGCGGAAGAATGGCTCAAAAGCGGTGCATTATTTTCGGGGAATGCCAAAATTCGCCGTGAGGTTACCTATAATAAATCCAGATTTGATTTTTATATTGAAGATAACGAGGATAAGATATTTTTAGAGGTGAAGGGTGTTACCTTGGAAACTGATGGCATTGCCTCCTTCCCCGATGCGCCAACCGAACGCGGTATAAAACACTTAAAAGAACTTAACTCCGCTCTGCATGAAGGTTATAAATGCTATGTTTTATTCGTTATTCAGATGAATGGTATAACACTTTTTAAACCAAATGATATCAGACACAAAGAATTTGGCGATACACTGCGGGAAGTTTATAGTAACGGCGTTAATATTTTGGCCGTTGATTGTGAAGTGACAAAAGATACAATTAAAATTGATAAATTTATAGATATAGATTTGAGGTAAAATTATGGAAATGGTTTTAATTACCGCATTGGGAGTTGGTTGCGCTACCATAATCGGCGCGATTATCGGTATGTTTTTTAAGCACTTATCCCATAAATTCAGCGATATTATTCTTTCTTTTGCGGCGGGCGTTATGCTATCTGCCGCAGTTTTGGGACTGATTATTCCCTCGGTTGAACTTGGCGGAAAATATAGTTTACTTATAACCGTTGCGGGAATTTTTGCGGGTGCACTGGTTATCAATGTTCTCGATAAATTAGTTCCCCATCTTCACTCGCTTGCAGGGGTTGAAACCGAAGAACATAAATCCAATGAAAATATAAATAAAATTCTGCTTTTCGTAACGGCAATTGCTATTCACAATCTTCCCGAAGGAATTGCGGCGGGTGTCGGTTTTGGCTCAGGGAATGTATCGCATGCTCTTTTAATTGCGGGCGGTATTGCTCTACAGAACATCCCCGAAGGTATGGTAATTATAGCGCCAATGCTTTCTGCGGGAATTCCACCTAAGCGCACATTTTTAATAGCGGCGCTTACGGGAGTTGTTGAAATAATCGGAACTCTGATTGGCTTTTTTGCGGTAAGTATAAGCACCGCCATTCTTCCTTTTGCTCTTGCATTTGCGGGCGGTACGATGCTATATGTAGTAAGCGATGAAATGAT
>JAFSAK010000025.1 GCA_017441045.1 Clostridia bacterium | reverse complement strand
TGAGTCCCGAAACCATAGTGGAGCTACTGTCTTTAGGGCCGTAAACACTTAAAATACGCACCCAAATATGCTCGATTCCCAGTTTTTCGCACTCAATTCGGCTCATATTTCCCGCCGCAAGTTTGGCGATACCGTATCCGTTTTCGGGAAAACAAGGGGTTGATGGGGTTAAAACTCCATCAACTCTGCCATATTCGGCCTGACTTCCCGCGCCTATAAAAATTTTACAGCCAAGTGTCGCGGCGGCGCGGACCGCATCAATGGTATAGCCCATATTTTCTATCTGGGCTTTCATATCATTTCTGCCGTCACCAATAGTATGCGCCCAACCAAAGTGGTAAAAAGCATCTACCTTTTCGGGAATCAGGTTTTTAAGGCCTTTAAGGTTAGAAAGGTCGCAAAAAACCTTATTTATCAGGGGATTTTGGGGAATAGCGTCGCTTCGGCTCGAATTAGGTCGGCAAACGGCGTAAACCTTTATCCCGTTTTTTGCGAGTTCTTCGCAAAGGGCGGTACCTATAGCCCCCGTAGGTCCTGTAAGCACCGCTGATTTTATATCTCTTTTAATCATTTAATCTATTCCTCATCAATAAGTGGAACAAACATAATTTCTCTTAATTCTTCGCGGGGAAGGAAGGGAGCCAGGTCCTCAAGGGGAGGACTTACGAGGGTTCCGTCGGGCAGACGTTTGGTACTGCTCTTGGGTTCCCAAACCTGCTTTGTATCGGTAAATATTTCGCAGAAAACGGGACCTTCGGTATTTAAGGTATTATTAACCGCGGTCTTCATTTCCTCGTTGCTATGAGCCGAGAAATAGGTATAGCCGAAGGCGCGGGCCAGTTTCTCAAACTCGGGGAAGGAAAGGTCGCCCGATTCTTCGCCGATACCTACCTTGCAGTGATGAGAGAAAAGGTTGGTTTGTGTTATACGGATAGAGTGATATCCGCTATTATTTATAAGGAAAATCTTGATGGGAAGGCGATTTGTAAGGATGGTCTGAAGTTCTTGCAGATTCATCATTATGGAGCCATCGCCTTCAAGACATATAGTTTCTTTTCTTCCGCCGCCTATGCAGGTACCAATAGCGGCGGGAAGTCCGTAACCCATACTTGCAACTGCGCTGTTATTAGCGAAACGGGCGCCTTTTTTAATATGGTACGCTTGATGGCCTACAACGCAGCAAGCGCCGTTGGATACGGCGGTCAGTGCATTTTCGGGGAGCTGGCGGCTCATATAGTCAACAAAGGCATAAACATTGGCGGTTTCGCCGTTTTCTGCCTTCTGGTCTTCGCGGACAACGGGATATTTTTCCTTCCATCCGCGGCAGGCCGAAAGCCATTCTTCGCCTTTGTATATCTTGCCGATAAGTTTATTATCAAGTTTAGTAAGGAAATCCTTTGCATCTGCCCAAACGGGATATTCAACGTGCAAAGTAGGTTTCTTAAGTTCTGCCTTATCAATATCCACCATAATAACTTCGGCATTTCTTGCCCAAGTTTTCCAGTTATAGCCGGTTTGACGAATGGATATACGGGTGCCGACTGCTAAAATAAGGTCGGCATTCTGAATTGCCCAGTTACCTGCGCGGTCGCCCATATTTCCTGCTCTGCCGCAGTATAAAGGATGGTCGGATTCTATTAAATCAATGGCGTTCCAATAGGTAACGATGGGAATATTGAGTTTTTCGAGAACGCTTCTGAACTTTTCAAAACCGCCCGAAAGGCGAATTCCGTAACCCGCATGGAAAACGGGGCGCTTGGCGTTCTTGATTTTTTCGATAACCGTATCGATGGTAGCATCATCCACTTCAGGAGGAAGAAGTTTATCGTCCTCTTCTGGATTATAGCCCTCAAGTTCATCAGTTTCGATGAATCCGCCTTGGAAGTTTACGGGAATATCCACCCAAACAGGACCGGGTCTGCCCGTGGTTGCAAGGTGCCATGCCTTTTCAAGTTCGTAGCGGATTCGGGTGGGGTCCTCAATCATAACCGCATACTTGGTCATGGGCTCTACTGATTTAACAATATCATATTCCTGGTCACCCATAGCGCGAAGGGGAGTTTCGGTGAACTCAAGAGCATAGCGGGCGGTGGTATCATAACGCACCTGACCAGAAATTACAAACATAGGAATAGAATCAAGCCAACCGCCAACAACACCCGTTAAAGCATTGGTGCCTCCAGGGCCGGTGGTAACGCACAAAGCGGCGATTTTGTTGTCAAGTCGGGCATAGGCCTCGGCCGCAATGGCGCTTGCCTGCTCGTGATGGTTATAGGTCACCTTTAGGTTTTCGTGATGGCCGAGAGCGTCATTAAGGTGCATAGCGCCTCCGCCAACTACGGAAAACACATCGGTAACACCTTTAGCAACTAAAAAATCGGCAACATAATCTGCAAGTCTTTGTTTCATGATGGGACTCCTTAATTTTTTATGCGGGTAATTCCGCTTTTGTTTTGTTTTTAAATATAACTTTTCTAAAGTAGGGATAAAGGGTATCAATGGCGAGTAGGCATAAAAGCGCTACGAGCGCCAAACTCGATATAGTAGTAGTAAGACCTAACCTATAAAAAGCATCGGGGTCGATACCGAAAAAGTCGTAATCGCCGAAGGAGAATGGGGCAAACATACATACGAAAAGAATCATATAAATATAATCGATAAATCCCCGTTCGCTGCGGCTTTCAAAATATGTTACAAGGGGTATAACCATATAAAGCAGAGTATAGGTATAGCTGAAACCTGCAATAAGGATAACCGCCGCGCCCAAAACCGCCTCGAGTTTCCAAGTTTCTTTAGAGAGCAAGAATACAGTGCCGCCTAAAATAAAGACGAAAACAAAGCAGAATGTGCGGGAAACGGTTAACTCAATTCCCGTAAGTTTGGAAAGGAAGGCCAGAGTGTTGCTTAAATTTACCTTATAACCAAAGCCAAAGATCTTCATTTTTGCATCGGTGGCGAAGATGTTTTCCACCATCAGTTTAATGGCATCGAGGCCGCCGAAAACAATAAAGGGAAGGAAGAAGAATATTATTCCGTAAATAACGGCGCGTAAGGATTCTTTCCACATTTTATTTTTTATAAGAAGCAAACCGAAAAATACGGGATAAATCTTAATGGCGGTGGCAATTGCCAAACATATTAGGGCAAGTTCTCTAAGAAATTTATTATCACTCTTATAAAAGCGTATAAAAACCAAAAGGAACATAAGGGCCTGAAGAATAATATTTCCTCTTTCATAGCAATACCAGAAGGGAACGGTACCTGTAATGAGTACTATATAGAAATATCTGTCTACAAGTGATTTTATCTCTTTTGGTTTTAAAAGGGTATAGATGATAATACAAGTAAAAGCCAAAATAAGAGCGCAGGTAATAAGGCCCCATTGGTCGTTTCTCCACTGAAAAGAGGTGGAGAATTCGGGATTCATAAAGTTGCCGCAAAATCTATAGTAGAGAAGACAAATTGCGGGATAAATATTGCCTTTATCGGCATAAGGATTTAAGAAATTAGCATCGTAGATACTATTAAAGAAATCCATCATTGTATCCTGAGTATCGGGATGCAAAAGCATATAGAAGCTACGTCCCCCCGTAAAAAAGAAGGTAATAACCGTATATGCTAAAAGCGTTAAAGTCCCGAAAACGAATATTTTTTGAGGGGTTGTAGCCGCCCCAAAGGCGATTTTATATTTTTCTTTCAAACTGATGCCTCCTTCGGAGAATAGACGCGAGCAAAAACCTTCGTCACGCTCCTTGTTGTGCGGCGGAATTAATTGCCACGGAGTTTATAAAATTTCGAAAAAGTTTAATTGGTTTGAATCTTTAGTTCATTGCTGACCCAAAGATATATAGGGTCGGAACTATAGATGCGATATACACCTAAAAGCGAATAACTTCCGCTTTCAACCAGAGCTTGATAGGCCTTTTGAATGTCCCTTTGACCGCTGGCTTCTTCGTTTCGGAATAATTCTTCGTGAATTAACCAGGTTTCTTCGGGCATATCCATCCAAACTATGAAATCGGGCGGGTTTTGCAATAAGACGGTTGCATCCGCCTTGGCCTGATTATCGGAACAAACATCAAAATAGTGAGTCTTGGCAAAAGTTGGCGAAGGAAGATTTGCCATAACATTGAAATATGCAATGTGTGGGAACGAATAGAGAGTTGAATCTTCCTTTTTATATTGTTCAACCAGATGATATATTTCGTTCATCGGAACGGTAGTTTCGCTGTTTGCATAAATTCCTTTAAGATGTGGGTCATCAAAGGTTGCGGTGGCATCATAGGTGGTGTTGGTCATATTAACTCCCCACCAATGATAAGTAAACCAATTTCGCTGATAAAATACCGTGAGCACTGTAAAACAAGCCAATATAAGAGCAAGTACCTGTTTTGCTTTCTTAACCGATATAGGCGCCGAAAGCAGATAACCCATAAACAAAGAAACCGAAAGAAACGCGCTGTGGTCCTCTATAGTGTAAGAAAAACCGTGAACATACATAATACTCCACGAAGCCACACAAATAATAAGTCCCACCGTTTTTGAACGGTCCTTTTTAATGGCAACAAGGTATAGCAAATATACAGAAATTAAAAATTCGGCCAAGAAAATTGCAAATAAGAAATGCTGACGGAAGTCACGCAACTGGAAAAAATTAAATAAACTTTGCTTGGCAGATGTTATTGTTCTGAATAAAAAGACAAATCCTGCCAACATAATCGAAGGGGCAATAGCCCAGTGTTTTTTGGAACTTTCTTTTGAGCACATAAAGGCAAATCCAAGTCCCAAAATTAAGAAACCTATTACTAATAAAAGGATTAATTTCCAAGTAACAGGAAATGCTTGGTCGCGGTTTTTAACGGCATCAACCAAAACAACTATCAACCATACGCTTACGGCCAATATGAGCATCCACTGGATGATATCGCATATTAATTGGGTTTTGGGGCCACTGAATTTTTCTTTGATAACATTAAGAACATAAAATACCAAGAAAAATCCGCCGAGAATCAAAGCGTTTGGTGTGAGAATTCGGGGAATAAATCCGAATAAGACAGATAATAAACTGCCTTTAGAACTTGCGCCGCCGAAAACCTGTTTCACAAAGGGAATAAGCGTATCCGTAAAGAACATTGTCATAATAGCGCCGGCGAAAAATACGGCGCATCCCACAACAACGATGCCCAAAACTTTAAGGGCTTTTTTCATATTTACGAAATAAACTGCCGCCAAAAACATAACGCCAACGGCAAGGGAAAGTAAAAGTCCCAAAGTTTGCTTAACCATAAAGGAAGCCGCCGCGCAGAAACCAAAGAAAAAAGCATGAATATACGGATTTTCTTCAAAAGTTTCATACATACGGATACAAAGCCAAACGCCGATTAATCCGAGAAAAAGTGAAGTTTGATAATATCCGTAAAATATTTCTTGAACATTTGCGATATATACAACGGCGCCCGTTAAAGCCGAAACTGCCGAAACCATAGGGCTAAATAATCGCCGCAACATACGGTATACGAGGGCCAACATAGCAAGGCGCTCGGCAACACCGATTAAGCGGAATATTATAAATGCATTATCGGATAATGCGCTTATGGCAGAGGTAAGCATTGGAAAACCGGGCGGAATAAACATATAGAAATCTTTATATATGGTTTCTCCGTTGTTTATATAGTTTGCGGCATCCTGAAACCAACCTTCAGTAATGGGGAAAAACTTATTCACCAAAAGAAGATTAAATAATGCGTAAACAACCAATGAAAAGCATAGAGCGATGATGTCCGCATATTTTATATATGTGTCTTTTTTTATACTGTTATTATCTAAACCGATACCGGACATATAAGACCTCCCGACTAAACTGATTGGCAATAAATCAGGGCATTATTGCTTTTTAAATGCCCAAAACTTATTGAGGATAAAGTTTATGGGGATTGTTACAATAAGCGAGCCAAAACTTGCTATGGCGTAGGGTATGCTTGCGTTCACAAGCAAAACCTTAATAACGGGGGAAATAATAAGTCCCGTTACGCCATAACAAAGAAATGTTTTGAAATAAGATTTTAAATGGTCTTTAAAGGTGGAGTTTCCCGCTTTAAATACAAAACGATTGTTCCAGAAATAAGAATTGGTAACGCTTATAACGAAGGCCAATATAGAGGCAATAACCGTTTTAACTGTATCTGCAGAAGCGGTTAAACCTATTTTTGACAGGAGATTAACCGCCCCTTGAAAATCGAGAAATCCGAAAAGCACATAGAAACACAGCATATCAATTCCATAGGAAATAAGCGTGTTACTAACACCGACAATGCAGAATTTAACAAACTGAATAAACGCCGCAAATTTTTCGGTTTTTAAAAGTTCTTTGAGTTTCATTTTACTGATTAACTGCCTCGATGATAACGCTTGCCATATAGTCAATCATTTCATCAGTCATACCGGGATATACGCCTACCCAGAAAGAGTTGTTCATAATGAAATCGGTAACGGTAAGGTCGCCCGAAACTCTATATGCATCGGTGCCTCGAATTTCGTCGAAGCAAGGATGCTTAACAAGGTTGCCCGAGAATAAAAGACGGGTCTGAACATTCTTGTCTTCAATATATTTTGTAACGGTGTTACGGTCAAGACCGCTATCTTCCTTAACGGAAATGAGGAAGCCAAACCAAGAAGGACGGCTGTTTTCTGCGGCCTCGGGGAGAATGAGCTTGTCTGCTACGGGCTCAAGAGCGGCGCGCAAGCGATCCCAGTTATGACGGCGTCTTTCAATAAATGAGGGGAACTTTTTAAGCTGTTCGCAACCTACTGCCGCCTGCAAATCGGTAACCTTAAGATTATAACCGAAATGGGAATATACATATTTATGGTCGTAACCGCGGGGTAATTCGCCATACTGACCTTCGAAACGGTGTTTGCAGAAGTTGTCCATACCTGAAGGACAGATACAATCTCTGCCCCAGTCACGATAGGAAAGGATAAGACGGTTTAAAAGGGGATTATTGGTGTAAACACAGCCGCCTTCGCCCATTGTCATATGATGGGGAGGATAGAAGCTGGAGGTACCGATATCGCCCCAAGTACCGCTGAAACGGGTTTCACCGTCAATGGTATACTGGGTGCCTAAAGCATCGCAGTTGTCTTCAACGAGCCAAAGGTTA
>JAFSAK010000024.1 GCA_017441045.1 Clostridia bacterium | reverse complement strand
TTTCTATGAAGGATATATTTTTCTTGTTTTCGCTTACGGCGTATTCAATAAGCAAAAGCAAAACAGAAACATCTATTCCTAAGTCATCGCAAAGCCAAACGAATGTACTCGATTCATTCATTTTAAGATTTCTGCCGAATTTCATCTGGGCCTCTCGGAGCAAAAATCTAATTTTCGGGTCTTCATTTCCCCGTTTGGCAACGTCTTCGCGGCTGGGTTTTTCAAGTTGGCTAACGATTTCCTCCTTGGCCTCTACTGCCTTTGCCGCAGGGGTTTCGGCGCATAAAACACCGCACTCGGTCCAATACAAAATCGCATCGTTTACCTCAGAAACGGCAATATCGAGAATTTTAGCAATTTCATCACTTTCTATAGGGGAGGAAGAATTGCGCATGCAAACAAGCAGTACCTTTAACTGCACTGCTGAGGATAACTTAATATACTTGTCCACCACCGCACTTGGTACGGGGAAAGCGCCTATGAAGGCACTTGGGTTAATTAAGTATTTCATACTTACTCTCCTAAAAACTATTGGATAATAATTATACCAATAATATAAGAGAAAGTAAAGAACGGATTTTAAATACCTTCGTTTTTAAGCGCCGCTAAAAGTTTGGGAGTCAGCAGAAAAAGGGCTAAAAGATTGGGAATTGCCATAAGTCCGTTTAAAGCTTCGCTTAATTCCCAAACGGCAGAATTGCTTATAAACGGGGACAATATGCAAACGGCGCAGTATATAAGGACAAATACTTTTCGGCTTTTCTGACCGAAAAGGAATGTGGAGGCAGTGGTTCCGTAAATACCCCAACCTACAAAGGAAGTAAAGGCAAAAAAACAAATTGAAAGGGAGAGGATAATTGTAGAAAATCTGCCGTAAACAGAGGAAAAAGCGGTGAAAACCGCCCCGCTTCCCGAAAGCCCGTAAATATCTGCTCCCGAACAGAGAACGGCAAGACCTGTCAGTGTACAGACAAGAACGGTATCGCAAAACACCTCGAAAATTCCCATCATACCGGTGCCTATGGGGGTTTTACCCGTAGTACCCGCGTATGCCATAGGCGCGGTGCCAAGACCCGCTTCGTTGGAGAAAATTCCGCGGGCAACACCTCTGCGCACCACCGTAAGCACGGTCGCCGCAGCGCCCCCTGTCACGCTTTTCGGGTTAAAAGCCCCCTTTATAATATCGGCAAAAACAGTAGGCAAAGATTTAAAATTAATGATGATTATTCCAAGGGATAAAAGGCAGTAAAGAATCGTGATGAAGGGTACAAATTTTTCTGCAAAAATCCCTATTCGTTTGGCGCCGCCCGAAAGAATTATAAAGCCTAAAATGGCGCATATAAAAGCGACAATTAGGTTTACATAAAACCTCGTGTTATCGGAAATTTTCGGCAGAATTCCGTCAAGCCCTGCTAAGAGGGTGTTGGTCTGCACCATATTTCCCGAACCGAGAACTGTAACGAGGGTAATAATCGAAAAGATGATTCCGAGTGGCATAAAATTTTTGCCGAGACCGTTTTTTATATAGTACATCGGTCCCCCGACAAATTCTTTCCCGCTTTTTTCTTTGTAAAGGGCGGTAAGAGCGATTTCTGCGAATTTTATTATCATACTTAAAAATGCGGAAACCACCATCCAGAAGATAACCCCGCCGCCGCAAAGGGAAATAATACCCGCCACCCCTACAATATTGCCGGTACCGAGGGTTGCCGCAAGGGCAGTGCAGGCCGATTGAAATGGGGTAACGCCATCTCGGTCACCGCCATCGAAAGCGCCTTTGAGGGATGGAATTAAAAAACGAAATTGGAAAAATTTTGTTTTAATGGTGAGATAAATACCAAGCCCCAGCATAACGGTAAGGGTTGGAACACCCCATACCGCGCGATTAAGGCACTCAAAAAACTCATACAAAGAACTTTGCCCCCGAAAAATTAAAAAATTTTAAAAATAACTATTGATTTTATTTCTGATTTGTGATATTATACTTTGGCAACCTAAAAAATGCGCCGATAGCTCAGCTGGATAGAGCGTCTGGCTACGGACCAGAAGGTCGGGAGTTCGAATCTTCTTCGGCGCGCCAAAATTACGACTGCACCATTTGGTGCGGTCGTAATTTTTTTGCTTTTAGACGAAGAAGATTCGAAAAGGAAGGAGAGCAACAAAACATCAAGTCAATAACTTGGTGTTTTGTGTTTGTATCCGCAGGATACAACATCATTTTGCGGTGAAACCGCAAATATCATTTGTCCTATGGGCAACATCGTTTCGAATAATCGGATACAAAATGATGTTGCGACAAGTCGTAACCAGTGTCGCACCAATGGTGCGACTGATGTTATGCACGCATAAACGACGTGCGCTCTCGCCCAACTTTTGTTGCACTTCGCGCAAATTTATGATACAATTAAATCAAGAAGGGTACAACAAACACCGCAAAGGAGAACGAAAAATGATTTTTGCACCTGCGACTCCCGAAAAACTATTGGAATGGCGACACATACACAGTAAATTCAAAGCCAAACTTTCTCCGAATCGTAAAAGCGGTAGCGAAGTGCTTGAGTACATTAAAAATAAATACGTTCTTGAGAAACTATATGAAGAAAAATATCTTGAATTAGTTACGGGGAATATTTTAGAAAACGAGTTTCACAAGCAAAAGTTGAACGAAAATCGACCAAATCCAAGGGCGTTTTTGCTTAAAAACGAGGGTAACGGTAAGACAATATATGATAATCAGGAAGCAATATGGAAAAACTGTCCGATATTCATTGGTGTTGACTTGGAATCGGGATTTTATATTGTTGAAGGAAGTTGTTTTCTTTATGATGAATTATATGCTTTTCAAGGAATTGACCGATACGATATAGAAAATTGTGTCAGAGTTGCTGATTATATAGAATGTATAAAGAAATTTAATAATGATATGTATTTGTCTTTATTGTGATTCTTACACTGCACCATCCGTGCGGTGTTTTTTCATTTTCTCACCATTGCGCAGATAAAAAGATAAAGCGCCATTATAAACAGTGAAATATTCGTATTTTTTTTAAGCGCTAAAAATACTCCCGCCGCTAAAAACAGAGCAGAAAGTATAAAGGTTAAAATCCTCACTCGCCCTTCGGCAGAGTAAATATCGGTTTTTCGCGCCCATATATTTTTAAGCACCGTGCCGCCGTCCAGTCCCGAAACGGGCATAAGATTAAAAACGGCAAGGATGAGATTTAAAAGAGCGAAGGTTAGTACCGTTTCGTTTTCCGATAAAAGAAAATTTAAAAAAAGGCAGAGAAAAACCGCGAGATTTGCAACGGGGCCGCAAAGGGCGATAGCGATTTCTCTTTTTTCCGAAAGGGAAAAATCCCTTGTTATCTGCATTGAGGTCGGGATAAGTTTGATTTTTCGGGGTTGGCACCCGCAAAGCCACATAGCGAATAGATGTCCGCCCTCGTGAATAAAAGAGGCGAAAAGGGTGGGGATAATCAATCCCGTTCTGTCGGTTGCTAATAAAAAAGCCATAAGGGCGGCAAAAAGAAAGGAAATATAAATCTCTGTTCCGAAAACCTTGAATTTCATTCTTTTATCACATCGCTTACCGTGGTTTCAGTCAGAAAATGCTCACTGTAAAAATCCCTTACGGAACTAAAATCGTTGGCCGAAAAGTATTTCATAAGCAAAATAACCGCCAGAATTATGGCCATACAAATGACCTCCGTGATAATTACGGCTAATAAAATATCCTTTTTGGGAGTATTCTGTTTTTCTTCTAAAATTTCTTGCTCAAAATCTTCCATAAACATACCTGCTTGTATCGTAGTTAAAAATATGATATACTCTAAATATATATTAACAATAAGGAGCAAATATGAAGGTTTTAATAGGTATGAGCGGCGGGGTCGATTCCTCGGTTTCGGCGGCTCGACTTTTAAATAGTGGTTACGAAGCGGTGGGAGTTACCCTTTCCCTTTGTTCATCCGCCGCAAATGAATCGGCGGCGGCCGCATCGGTATGCCAAAAACTCGGAATTGAACATAAATGCATAGATTTAAGCGGTGATTTTAATAAATTTGTAATTTCTGATTTTATTTCCGAATATGAAAAGGGAAGAACCCCCAACCCTTGCATTGTTTGTAATAAAAATATTAAGTTCGGCAGAATGCTTGAAATAGCCAAATCGGAAGGCATAGAAAAAATTGCTACGGGGCATTATGCAGTCATAAAAAAACAGGGAGAGCGCTATCTTTTAGAGAGGGCGGTGGATAGGACTAAAGACCAGACATATGTGCTTTATTGCCTTTCTCAAGAACAACTTTCCCATACTGTTTTTCCTCTTGGAGAACTCACAAAACCTCAAGTAAGAGATATCGCCAAAGATTTAGGTTTTGTTAATGCCGATAAAGCGGACAGTCAGGATATATGCTTTGTTCCCGATGGAGATTATGCGGAATTTATAACCTCATATACGAATAAAAGCTATCCCGAAGGCGATTATATTGATATAAACGGCAATATTCTCGGCAGACACAAAGGCATAATCAACTATACAATCGGTCAACGAAAAGGGTTGGGTATCGCTCTTGGAAAGCCGCAATTCGTTATCAGTAAGGATGCCGAAAGCGGCAAAGTTGTTTTAGGGGATGAAGAACATCTTTTCTATAACAGAGTAGAGGTTGAAGATGTTAATTTTATACCTTTTGATAAACTCAATTCTCCTCTTAAAGTAACGGCAAAACTTCGTTACGGAAACCGAGAGGATGAGGCGATAATTCACCCTACCGAAAAAGGCGTTTTAATTGAATTCGAAAAGCCCCAAAGGGCACCAAGTAGCGGTCAGTCGGCGGTTTTTTATGACGGCGATACCGTCGTAGGCGGCGGAAAGATAGCGGGAGGAATAAAATGAATGAACGGATAAGGAAGGTTATAGCGGCCCTTGAGGGAAATAATATGAATGCAGTTTGGGCCGAAAACAAGGAAGATATTTTAAATACGGTTAAAAACTTATTACCCAAAGAAAGCGTTGTTTCTTCCGGCGGCAGTCAGACGCTTGTGGAAAGCGGAGTTCTTAAGCTTATTAAGGGCGGTGACTATAATTATCTCGACCGTTTTAACTGTAATGACCCGATGGATGTTTATAGAGGCGTGGTAGGGTGTGATTACTATTTTTGCTCATCAAATGCTCTTACCGAAAAGGGAGAATTGATAAATGTTGATGGATTTGCAAACCGTATAAGCGCCATTTCTTTCGGACCTAAAAAGGTGATAGTTATAGTGGGCAAAAATAAAATCGTGAAGGATGCAAGGGAAGGCTTTTTGCGTGTTAAAAAGATAGCCGCGCCTAAAAATTGCGTACGGCTTTCTTGCGATACACCCTGCGCAAAACTCGGCCACTGCGTATCCCTTCTCAATAATGAAAATCCAGATATTACCGATGGTTGCGCTTCGCCTTCGCGCATTTGCAGAAGCTATCTTATAACGGGCAGACAAAAGGATGAAAACCGCATAACCGTTATAATATCAGGCGAAAATTTAGGATATTAATAAAAATTAAAATTTTTTGTTTACATTTCACCGCAAAGGTGTTATAATTTTCCTATAGTAAAAAATATTTTTTCTGGAGGTCCTCGAAATGAAAAAAATCATAGCATTAGTTCTTTGCGTAGTTTTTGTTTGCGCACTTTCTGTTGGCGTTAGCGCTGAGCAGAGCCCCGTTGCTGACAAGGTATTTGCCGTTACTACCATCGTTCCTGAAGAAAAAGCAGATATTACCGATAATGTAAAACCTGCTACCACTAAGGTTAATGATGGCGGAACAATCACCCTTACCGCTCCGGCTACCGTTAAAAATGATGATGGCGAAACCAAGTTCCTTGGCTTTAAAATTTATAAGAAAGCCGCTGCTACAGGCACTGCCGCTGCAAATGAAGGCAAAGTTATTGCTCTTGCAAACGGCCTTGTTGAAGCAGTTAAGGGCACCGATTATGATATCGTTAAGGGTTCTCTTACCGATGCATCTGTTGAAATCAAGCCCTATACCGACCTCGTTGTAGTAGCAAACTATGAGAATGTTGTTATTGACCCCACCACCGGCGCTGTAACTGTTCAGCCCGAATCTCCTGCAACCGGTAGCGCAACCGCTATCTGCTTTGCAATTGTTGGTCTTGCAGCAGCCGCCGTTACTTTTGGTGCTAAGAAGCGCGCATAAGTTAATTTAGTTTAGATTTAAAGCCCCAAGAGTTTTCTTGGGGCTTTATGTTTTCGTTTATCTTAAGGTGATGTAAATGGAAAAGATACTGATTGTTGTTGATATACAAAATGATTTCGTTGATGGCGCTCTCGGAACGAAAGAGGCCTGCCAAATGATTTCAAATGCCGCAGAAAAAATCAAAAATTTCGAAGGCCAAATATTTGTAACCTTCGATACCCATTTTGATAACTATATGGAAACTTCTGAAGGCAAAAATTTACCCGTTCCTCACTGCATTAAAGGAACAAAGGGATGGAAATTAAATTCGCTGATTCAAGATGCATTAGAGGGTAAAAAATATATACCTATAGAAAAGGTTACCTTTGGCTCAAAGGAATTGCCGCAAATTGTAAAAGAAACTGTTGGCGAAGAATTTGAGGCCTGTCTTATAGGCCTTTGTACCGATATATGTGTGGTATCAAATGCCCTTTTGCTTAAAGCCAATTTCCCTGAAAACAAAATTTGTGTAGATGCTTCTTGCTGTGCGGGAGTGAGTGTGGAAACACACCAAGCCGCCCTAAAAACTATGGAATGCTGTCAGATAGAGGTAATAAGATGATCAATTTTAATAGATTTAAAGACGGTAAAAAGTTTATAGCCACGTTTAGTTATGACGATGGGTTTGATACCGATGCCCGACTTATAGAGCTTTTCAATAAGTATGGTGTCAAGGGTACGTTTCATCTTAATTCAAAGAGATTTGTAAATTATTCTCAAGAACAACTTCTTGAATTGAAGAAAAGATATGAAGGGCACGAAATTTCCGCCCACACCTTTAATCATTATTTCCCTACAAGAATGCCTAAAACGGTCCTCGTTAACGAGGTTATGGAGGATAGAAAGTTCCTCGAAAAAATTGCAGGATATCCCGTTTGCGGAATGTCTTATCCCTTTGGTGATTATAATGACGAGGTAATAAAAACCATAAGAGAATGCGGAATTCTTTACAGTAGAACGGTGGAAAACACCAGAAGATTCAAAGTGCCTGAAAACTTTTTGGAGTGGCACCCTACCATTCACCATAACGGTATACAGAATGCGGTTAACGACTTCTTTGAAAAGATGAGCATGATGTTTAACAGCGAACCGTTGCTTTATATCTGGGGCCACAGTTTTGAATTTAAAACCGAGGAACAGTGGCAGATGATGGAGGATGGCATTAAACGTCTGTGCGAACGAAAAGATGAAATCTGGTTTGCCACCAACATAGAAATTTATAACTATATGACCGCCATTAAAAATTTGCGGGTTGCCGCCGATGAAAGCAGCGTTTATAATCCAAGCGATACAGATATATGGTTTGAGAAGGATGCAAGAGTTTGCAAGATTCCCGCAGGAGCAACTGTAAATTTTAATAAAATTGAGGACCGCAAAGAAGGTCTATGGTTTGAATAATGAATAAAAAATAACCCCGATTCGCTATTGCGAATCGGGGATTTTCTTTTTACGCCGTTAAATAGTATCTAACAAGTGACTGCAAAAGTAAATCGCGGTCAATTCTTCTTATCAGGTTACGGGCGTTATTATGAGTGGTGATATAAGTAGGATCTTCCGAAAGGATGTATCCGACTATCTGGTTTATGGGATTATATCCCTTTTCTTTAAGCGCATCGTAAACCTCGGTAAGAATTCTTCGAATTTCCTGCTCGGTCTGATCTCCAAGGGAAAAGGTCATTGTCTTATCATTCATAAATAACACCTCTTGTTTTCTAATATTATACTACTATTTTATAACGGACCTTTAAAAAGTGCAAGTATTATTTTCTAAGTTCCGCTCCAACTTTGGTGAGCTTATCAATAATACGGGTGCAGGTACTGTCAATTTCCTCATCGGTAAGGGTATTTTCTGCGGAACGGAGCCATACGCTAAATGCAACGCTCTTCTTGCCTTCAGGAATTTGGGAGCCCATATAAACATCGAAAAGTTCTACCTTTTCAAGCAATCTGCTACCGCCGCTTATGATGGCTCTTTCCAAATCACCTACGGGGATATCCTTATCGCAAAGCATAGCAAAGTCACGCTCAACTGCGGGGAACTTGGGAAGGGGTTTATAAACCGTTTTGCGTTTTTCAATAGAGTAAAGCACATCAAGTTTAATTTCAGCAATATAAACCTTTTGCTCAATATCATAATCGGCAAGAACGGCGGGGTGAACTTCGCCGAAAACGGCAACGCTCTTATTATTGGCAAGTACTTCTGCCTGACGGCCGGGGTGGAGATAATTTTCCGAGCTTCTCTTATACTGTGTATGAGCGCCGAAAATTTTCATTATTTCTTCTATTATACCCTTTAAGGTGAAGAAATCTTCATCTTTACCGTAAATTCCTATGCTCATTGTGGGAAGTTCTTCGGGTTGCTCGGTAAGAGGCAAAGATTTAGGAACAAATCTCTTACTGATTTCAAAGAAACGGCCTTCCTCTATCTTGCGGTTAATATTGGTGGCAAGAACGGTGAGCATACTTGTTGTAAGTTGGGTACGAAGGGTAGAATATTCATCGCCGAGGGGGTTAATGAGTTTAACCGCGTTTCTTCTGAGGTCTTCCGCATCTAAACGGAGGGTATCAATAGCGCCCGAAGCGATAAATGAATAAGTTGCGATTTCATAAGCGCCCATACCAACAAGGGCGGATTTAATCTTATCATCTTTAATACGGGATGGAAGTTTCTTACCCCTTATAACATCTCCGCGCATTGAAGTGCCGACAATATGGTCATAACCATAAATTCTCATTACCTCTTCTGCAAGGTCGGCTCTGCCCTCGATATCATCACGGATGGAGGGAACCTTTACGGTGATGGTGCCGCTCTCATAAACGGTGGGAAGACCTAAACTATTAAGAATTGAAACAATGGTATCATCGGGGATTTCAACGCCCAAAAGGTCTAAAATGCTCCTTGTGGTAACGGTGATAACTTTATCTTCGGGAAGACCTTTATTTCTATCAATAACACCTTCAACGATATCACCCGCATCAAGTAGGTCAATAAGTTCTAATGCTCTTTCCATAGCATAGGCGGTATTTACAATATCAACGCCCTTTTCAAAGCGACCGCTCGATTCGGTACGAATACCGAGGGCTCTGCCTGTATGGCGAACATTATCTCTTCTGAATTTTGCGGCTTCAAGGAAGAGATTTTTGGTATCATCCTCGATTTCGCTTTCTTTACCGCCCATAATACCTGCAAGGCAGGAGGGTTTTTCACCGTCGGCGATAACAAGCATATCGGGGGTGAGGGGGTAATCTTTACCGTCAAGGGTGGTTATGCTTTCGCCTTCACGGGCATTTCTAACGATAATTTTCTTGCCCGAAAGGTCATCATAGTTAAAGGCGTGCATAGGTTGTCCCGTTTCAAGCATTACAAAGTTTGTAATATCAACGATATTGTTGATGGGGCGCATACCCGAAGCGGTGATGGCCTTCTGCATCCAAAGAGGAGAGGGGCCTATTCTTAAGTTTTTAACTACTCGGCCAACATAACGGGGGCAAAGGTCATAGTTTTGGACGGTTACATCGATATAATCCTTAATATCTTCGCCTACGGTTTTATAGGTGGGAACGGGAGGATTATATTTGGTGCCCAAAACTACCGAAATTTCCTTTGCAACGCCCAAAAAGCAATTGCAGTCGGGACGGTTGGCGGTGATTTTAAAATCAATTATATAATCATCAAGACCGAGAACGGTGCGCATATCGGTACCTGTTTCCCATTCGTCTTTAAGAATTAATATGCCGTGCACCGAAGCGCCTTCGTAATCTTCTTCGGTAAGACAAAGTTCTTCGCCTGAGCAGAGCATACCGAGAGAATCAACGCCGCGGAGTTTACCCGCCTTAATATGAGCGCCGTTGGGAAGGTAACTGTCATCAAGAGCGGCGGGAACAAGATCGCCTTTTTTGATGTTTTGCGCGCCCGTTACTATCTGAACGGTTTTTCCGCCGCCGATATCCATCTGGCAAATCTGCAAATGGTCGCTGTCTTCATGGGGGGCGAGTTCTATAATTCTTGCGGCAACAACGTTTTTAATATTGTCGCCCTCTTTTTCGATACTTTCAACCTCGAAACCTGCCATAACCATACGGTCGCAGAGTTCCTCTACGGGTACATTTATATCTACATAA
The DNA here is from genome assembly GCA_017441045.1 of Clostridia bacterium. The sequence goes on along the minus strand of JAFSAK010000024.1, from coordinate 10,316 downwards.
TATTTAAGTGCTTTAAGTGAAATTTTCATTTTTCGTGTACCCCCTTAATTAAAACTGGTCAAGAAAACGCTTATCGTTTTCAAAAAGAAGTCGTATATCACTAATCTTATAACGGGTTGTAGTAAGACGGTCAAGACCGATACCAAAGGCAAAACCGCTATATTCTTCGGGGTCAATACCGCAGGAGCGAAGAACATTGGGATGCACCATACCTGCGCCCAGAATTTCTATCCAACCTGCTCCCTTACAAACGCGACAGCCCTTTCCGCCGCATTCACTGCAACTAACATCAACCTCAACCGAGGGCTCGGTGAAGGGGAAGAAGGAAGGGCGGAATTTAACCTTTGTATCACTGCCGTAGATTTCGTGAGCAAACTGTTCAAGAACGCCCTTAAGGTCGCAAAGGGTGATGCCTTTATCAACAACAAGTCCCTCTATCTGATGGAAAACAGGTGAATGGGTAGCATCAACCTCATCGGCTCTGAAAACTCGGCCCGGACAAATAACGCGGATGGGGGGCTTGCGGGTTTCCATTGTTCTTATTTGCGCCGCAGAGGTCTGGGTGCGAAGCAGTAGATTTTCTGCAAGATAGAAGGTATCCTGCATATCTCTTGCGGGGTGGTCTGCGGGAACATTGAGACATTCAAAATTATAGTGGTCAGTTTCAACCTCGGGGCCGTCTACAACATCAAATCCCATTGACTGAAAAATATCTATCATATCGTTAAGAACGGTATTGAGGGGATGAAGTTTACCCTTACGGACCGTCTTCGCGGGCATAGTGATATCAATGGTTTCAGCGGCAAGTTTAAGTTCGGTTGCCTTTTCTTTCAGTTCCTTTGCCTTTTCGGTAATAAGGGATTCAACCTGCGTTTTTGCCTCGTTTACAAGTTGACCCATTTTGGGGCGTTCTTCGGGAGAAAGGGAGCCCATCTGCTTAAGAAGCGCCGTGAGTTCACCCTTTTTACCGAGATATTTTACTCGCAAATCTTCGATAATCTGCTCGCTATCGGCGGCCGCAATGGCCTTTTTTGCGACTTCGAGAATTCCCGTTAATTGTTCTTTCATATTTATCCTCCTGAATATTTAATGGTGGGATGGCTTAAAAATACCTCCGTCACGGCTTTGCCGTGACATCTCCCTACACCGTAGGGAGTCTCCCTTTAGGCAAGGGAAACAAAATAGGAAATTTCTATAAAAAATAAACTCCGCCCTGAATAACAGGACGAAGTTTTAAAATTTAAAAAACTCCGCGGTACCACCCGTGATTTTTGCCACAAAGAGCAAACACTCTTTTGACGGTAACGGCGTCACCCCGTCGTCGCTTACTTTAAAGGTTCGGCGGCGCTGCTCAAAAGGGAACTTCATTTTGCTTCCGTTTAGGCGGTTTACAGCCACGACTCGCCCTCTCTTAAAACCTCTTGCAAAACTACTTTTCTTTATCATTGCATTTATATCAAAGATATTATACCATTTTTAAAAAATATTGCAAGTGTTTTTTTAAGGTGCCTTCTCTATAATAAGGGCAATAACGGTTATATCATCGGTGTGAGCATCCTGACGGCGATTTTTAGCGCACTGGGCAATGTGGGATGAGAGTTCTTTGGCGCTTCCGTCTTTAAAACTCTCGAGTTCCGCCCTTATCCAGTCAAGCCCTTCGCTTACCGCCCCGTCGGACATAAGGAGCAGAATATCATTGGCTTTAAGGCGAATGGCCGCCCTATCAAAGCCGATTTCTCTTAAAATTCCTACGGGTAGCGAGGTACTTTCCGCCTTACCCGTTCTGCCGCTTCGGCGAACAATGGTAGGTGCCGCCCCCGCTTTATAAAGTTCGGTTTCGCCTGTGAATAAGTCGATACTTGCTATATCTACGGTGGCAAGAGATTCATCGGTGGATTTAAAGAGCATAGAAGAATTGAGAATGCGAAGAGAACAGTCATAACCGAATCCCGCTTTCAAAAGACGCGCCATAAGTCCCGATGCCATTGCGCCGTCAACCGCGGCGCGTCCGCCCGTACCCATACCGTCGCTCAAAACCGAGATGTAATGCCCTTTACCATCATTAAAACAGTTAAAGGCATCACCGCACATATTTCCATCTTTAGCGCATATTTGAGTTGCGCCCATATCGATTTTATAAATGGCGTGTTCGCTTACGGTGATATAGGTATCGCTTCCCGCTCGGTTTATAACGGGTATATCAAAATCCCTTTCGCAAACCAAAGAAAGCGCCTTCATAATACGCATTTTGTTAAGGGTGAGGTCGGGTGTTTCTTTTATTCTGATTTCTAAGGTCATTCGGCCGTATTTATCAATTCTGGCGGAACACTCTTCGGCGTGGATATTCAGATTTTTAAGTACCGCCGCCGCGCTCATAGCGGCAGAATTATCAAACTGCTCATCTCTTTGAAGGTCGAGGGATAAATCTTCGAGCATATTCGAAACGCCTTCAAATTGGTCCGAAATTACCTCTCTTACCTCCTCTATGCGATTTTCGGCAGTGATACCCGCCATAAAGGCGCTATACCTTTCTACTACGGCATTTTCCATAAGCGATGGTTTTAAACATCTGCCTTTAAATTCATCGGGGGCGCTATCCAAAGGGTTTTCTTCGCCGCGCTTTATGGCTTTGGTTATTTCTAAAATAGCATTTCTTGTTTCTTCTTTTTTACCTTCGTGACAATGAGTTCTGAGTTTGCATCCCATACAAACATCTCTTTCAATGCCGCTTATAACCGAGTTAAAGTCGGGAGCGTTGATTCTGCCGAGTTCTTTAGAAACCTGATTTACGGTTTCGGAAATATCTTTAAGGGCGGTTGAAGCAAGATTGAGCCGCAGCGTTGCCGCCCTTTTTATGCCCGAAGGCATTGTGATTTTTGGCACTCCCGCAAAAATTTTACCTAAATATATACCTGCGCTGCGGGGTAAAAACAAAAACAGAAGACAACCCGCTACGGTTTGCGCAATCATGGGAAATGCGGCCTCTGTATCGCCGCCGAAGAGGGAAGAAATAACGGCGCAAACACCCATTACCGAGATTTGCGCATATTTGCCGAGGGAACTGAAAACTCCCGCCATCATACCGCCAAAGTAGAAAAGTCCGCCGCCCGCTCCCGAAAGAGCGGATGCGAAGGATACGGCTATACCGCTAACGGCTCCCGCAAGGGTTCCGCCGTATTTTGATGCGGTAAGTATGAGAAAAACGCCAAGTATTCCGCCTATGGAAACGCGGCCTAAAGAAAATCCCATAAGTCCTATAATCACCATAGCGGCAACGATTAAAACACTTGCAAGTTCTTCGCCCGATAATCCCACTCTGTCTGATTTTAGAGCAAGGGCGGTTTTAGCGGTAAAGAATGCTCCAAGAGCGCAAAGCAAGGTTTCGGCCGCAGTATGTGTAAACCCTATCGTTATGGCGGGTGAAGAAACCGTGGCGGTAACTATATTGGCCGCCGCGGCTATAATCGCGGCAAATAATGGGTTTGAAGATAATTTTTTATTGGAAGAAAGTATGAGTTTTATAGCCAAAATCGCGAATAGAGAGGCGATATACCTGAAACCGTTTCCGTTATTTACCGGTATAAAATATCCTAAAAATGAGCCAAGGGCCGCCGAGGCGCAGTAATAGTGGGGGCAACCTGATAAAAATGCAATGCCAAAGGGTAAAAGTTTCCCGATTACAAGCCCTCTTGAAGATATGAAAGCCAAAACGGCTACGCCTATTTGCATTAGCGCCGCCTCCATAAGTTCCTCTCTTTTAAAAATTCCTTTCTTGTTTTTTAAGCTTAATAATTCCTTCATTTTCATATCACCTTTAAATTAGCCGAAACGCAGAAAAATCCGATTTCAATATAGAAATTTGGCGCGCGGCTTTGATAAAATATTCCCCATAAAATTATATTACGAATAAGCCGCTTTTTCTGTCGGTTAAAGGGTAAATAAAATGAAAGTTTATGTAAAAAAAGAAAAAGAGTTGATGAATTTCATCAACTCTTATAATTTAATTTTCGATTATTAAGCGAATATGGAAAATGCGCCGTAGGAAACGATGGAAACTATTAAAGCGGCGGTCAAAACACCCAAAAGAACGGAGGGAAATGCCTTTTTAAGAGGCATATCAAGCATAGCGGCAATTAATGAGCCGGTCCAAGCGCCTGTTCCGGGAAGGGGGATAGCCACGAAAATAAAAAGTCCCCAAAAAGCATATTTTTTAACGGTTTCACTCTTCTTTTCGGCTCTGTTTTCAAGTTTTGTTACGATACCGTCAAGTTTTTTCCATCTTCTCATAAGAGCGAAAATTTTCTTAATAAAGATTATAATAAAAGGAACGGGTATGAGGTTGCCGATAATGGAAACCGTAACCGATAACCAAAGGGGCAGACCGAGACCCAAACCTACGGGAATGGCGCCGCGAAGTTCGATAACAGGCACCATAGAAATACACAGGGTATATAAAATATCCTTCCATTGTTCTAAAAGATTACCAAAAACTGAAAGTGTTATCATATCAAAACCTCACTAAACCAAAATATCCTGAGAGACACTGAAAAGTTCGGATATATATTCATTAACATTCTGACCGCTGCTTAGGGGGATAAAGAAAAGGAAGTAAGCGATAACGGCAAGCATTAAAACAAGCAAAACCGCAATTATAATTATGGGCGCATTAAGTTTGCTGCCCGTGGGCTTTTGAATGTCGAATTCCTCATCTTCTGAGATGTAAATATCTTCTTCACTGTTAGGTACGAAATATTCATAGTAACTTTTAGCATCTCTTTTAGGCGCTTGTGCTTCTAAATGCATATTTTCCATACCAATATTGAAAATAGGGATTTCTTCTTCCTCGTTTTCTGTTTCTTCGGTTATAAATTCATCTATAATGGGGCTTTCCGATTCTTCCGATACTGTTTCTTCGGTTTCTTCAGAGGGTGACTGTTCTTCGGTTTCTTCTTCTGCTACTTTTATATCGGAACCTGTTTCGATTTCTTTCGGAATTTCTTCAAGTTCTCCGTCTGCTTCTTCCTCGGAAACTTCTTCCGCCTCAACCTCGGAAATTTCCTCGGGGGCATCTTCTTCGATTTCTTCTGTTGTCTCTTCCAATACTTCCTCTGTTTCTTCGCCTATGGTTTCTTCCGCTATTTCTTCCGTAGCGGTGGCGGGAACCTGCGTTTCGGGAAGCATACTGAGTTCCTGAATATACGGATGAATGAGATTTTTAAGCAAGGATTTTTTAACGCTCTTGCTATCGGTAAGCATAATTATTGTCTGCGGTCCGCATTCGATTATGCAACCGCCGAAAATTCCGTCAGATGTAACCAAGGGGACAGAACCCGATATGATGCTTATTTCTTCATCACTGTTTATGCCGAAGGTCTTATTGTCTGCGGGAACTAAATTTCTGCTGATTGCAGAGGCAACGGTGCTTATAAGCCCTTCATTGCCGAAAAGGGAGCCGCATGTGATGATAACCTTGCTTCTTCCAACGGCACGGGATAAGGAATTTAAAAAGGCCTTGCGATCTTCCGCCTTATCGGTCAGCAGTCGCATACGGCAAATGCCGCCTAAATTGAATTCCATTTCAAAATCGGAAGGAGTGGCGTAGTATATAAGGTCAACCTTTATATTCTGTATCATATTTTTTCTCCTTTAAGGTTCTATATAAGAATATGTTATGCCCTCTATGGCTCTTTCGATTAGGGGTTCAATATCGAGTTTTGCTTCGGCTTTTTCGCATTGGCCGGGTTTTGGGCGCGTGTGAGGATGCTTGGGAGTAAACACTGTGCAACAATCCTCGTAGGGAAGAATAGAGGTTTCAAAGGCATCTATATGCTTTGAAATAAGAATAATTTCTTCTTTATCCATACCGATTAAAGGTCGCATAACGGGCATTGTGCAAACCTGATCGGTTGCGGCAAGGGCGGGTAAGGTCTGACTCGCAACCTGACCTAAACTTTCTCCCGTTATAAGACCGCCGCATCCGTCACTTTCGGCAACGCGGCAGGCAATTCGCATCATCATTCTGCGCATTATAAGGGTGAAATAATCTTCGGGGCAACATTTGCCTATTTCCTCTTGAATTTCGGTGAAAGGAACAATAGCAAGTTTAATGGTGCAGCTATATTTTGCAACCTTTGAAAGCAGAGTTTTAACCTTCATTTCGGCGCGAATACTTGTATATGGAGGACTTGCAAAGTGAATAGCGTTAAGGGTAAGGCCGCGTTTTGCCATTGTATAGGCGGCGACGGGGCTATCTATACCGCCCGAAATAAGCACGGCGGCTCTTCCCGAGGTGCCAACGGGCAAACCGCCCGCGCCCTTAATCTGAGCCCCTCTTATATAGGCGGCAAAATCTCTTATTTCCACCGTAACTATAAGGTCGGGATTATGAACATCAACGCGAAGATAATTGAACTTTTTAAGTAAAGCGGCCCCAACTTCGCGACTGATTTCGGGAGAAGTCAAGGGGAAACTTTTATCTGAGCGCTTGGCCTCAACCTTAAAGGTTTTAATATTTTTCATTGTATCCGCCAGATATATGGGGGCTTTTTCCAAAATATCTTCGACTGTTTTTTCGCAAACACAAGCGCGGCTAAAGGCGGCAACCCCGAAAACATGCTGCATATTTTCAAGCGCTTTTTCAAAATCAAAGTCATCGCTTTGGGGCTCGATATAAATGGTGGATTGAGAGGTAGTTATCTTAATATCGCCAAGGGGTTTTAATCGGCGGCGGATATTGGATATCATTTTATCTTCAAAATTGCGGCGGTTAAGACCTTTGAGGGCCAATTCACCGTCTTTAATAAGTATGATTTCTTTCATTTTAGACCTTCCGTTTAGGGTTATTTAACCTTCTTTAATTTATTTGTGGCTTCTGTCAGCGCATCGCACAAAGCATCAATATCGCTTTCTTTTGAAAAACGGGAGAAACTTATGCGAAGGGCGCTATCGATTCTATCGGGCTTAAGCCCCATTTCTTTAAGTACAAAACTTCCTTCACCTTTGGCGCAGGCGCTCCCCGAAGAAACAAATATATTTTTGCTTTCAAGGAAGTGAAGAAGGGTTTCTGAACGGTAGCCCAAAACCGATATATTAAGTATATAGGGAAGTCCGCCTCGCGAATTGAGGGTAACAAGTCCCGTTTCTAAAAGTTTCCTTTTGGAATAATCATAAATTTCCGAAACCTTTTTAAGATTGGCGGAAATATTACCAAGTTGCGTTACGGCGCCGTCAAACCCCATAATAAGCGGAACACTTTCGGTGCCCGAGCGCATGCCTTTTTCCTGACCTCCGCCGAGAATTAAAGGTTTAATTACTACGCCCTTTTTTATAAAAATGGCGCCAATGCCCTTGGGCCCGTGAATTTTATGGGCGCTGACTGATAATAGGTCAACCCCTAAATTCTTAACATTAATGGGCATCTTGCCAAAACCCTGCACTGCATCGCAGTGCAAAAGAGCGGGGGCGCCCGAAGAATCTATGGCCTTGCGGGCGGCGTTTACGGGTTGAATGCTTCCAACTTCATTATTGACAAGCATTATGCTAACGAGAATAGTATTTTTATTAACGGCATTTTTGATATCATCGGCATTTATAACACCGTTTATATCGGGTTTAAGATAGATTACCTCGAATCCGTCGCCCTCAAGTTTTTTCATAACTTCTAAAACCGAAGGATGCTCGATAGCTGTAGTAACAATGCGATTTCCCCGCTTTTTACGAGAATTTACGGCGCCCAAAATAGCCGTGTTATTACTCTCGGTGCCGCAGGAGGTGAAATATATTTCATCCTCTTTTGCGCCGAGTAAAGCGGCAAGATGACTTCGAGTGTCACTTACTCCGATTTCGGCTTCTACGCCCAATCGGTGAAGGGAGGAAGGGTTGCCCCAAGAGTGCAAAAGAGCGTATTGGATATTTTCTATGGCCTTTTCGCAGGGCTTAGTGGTAGAACTGTTATCAAGATAAATAGGTTCCGTGATTTCCTCTCCTCCAATCTGTTTACATTCTATATAATTATACTATAAAACGGAGCAATAAACAATAGTAAAATTTACATATTGGAAAATATTATTTTTTCGCCTTTCCCCCTTGAAATAGGGATAAATAAAATGTATAATATTAATATACAGCAAACACAAGGGGATAAAATTATGTTTAATAAAATTTTTGCGATACTACTGGTTATTTCTATGCTTTTTTGCGTAGGTTGTAATAAAAATTCCGATACGGGAAGTAACAATGAGGGAGAGGCACCCGCAGAGCCCCTAACCGTCAACTCTTTAACAGGTCTTAAGGATATTCCCGAGGATAAACTTATGGCCCGTCCCGTTGCGGTTATGGTCAATAATATCAATGTCGCAAAGGATGTTCAGGCAGGTCTTCCTTATGCAGATATCGTATATGAAACCGAAGTTGAAGGCGGTATTACTCGCCTTATGGCAGTTTATAAAGATATCGAATCCGTAAAGCAAATCGGCTCTGTTCGTTCGGCGAGATATGTATATGTAGATCTTGCTCTCGGTCACGATGCGATTTTCGTTCATTGCGGCTCCGACCCCGTTTATTGCCGCCCCCGTCTTGCTTCTATGCAGCATCTTGATATTTACGATGGCTCCTACGGTAAAAAGATTGAAAACGGCAAATCAGGGGACCACAAGTTATATACTTTCAGCGAACAACTTTTAAAAGGTTTCAATAAAAAGGGATTCAGACAGACAGAGAACTCCACGGCTACTTGGGCTAATTTCGCAGATGAAGGCGAAACCGTTGCGCTAACTGGCGGCAATGCAACCGAGGTTACAGTTCCTTTCTCAACCTCCCATAAAGCCGAGTTTAAATATAATTCCGAAATCGGAAAGTATCAGCGTTATATACAGGGCAAACTTCAAAAGGACTATGCAACGGGTGAAACCGTTGATGTTGAGAATATATTTGTTCTTCTTACTACCATTAAAGATTATCCCGACGGTGAACATCGCGAAGTAGCGCTCACAAGCGGCGATGGATACTATTTCTCCGAAGGAAAACTTAATTTCATTAAATGGCAAAAAGGCGCGGCTAATAACGGCTTTAAGTTTACAGATACCGATGGTAAAGAACTTAAAGTAACTGCAGGTAATTCCTGGGTTTGCATTGCGGATAAAAATAAAGCCAATCCCAAATATCAGTAAAAAAACCGACCACCTCGTCAATAGACAAGGTGGTCTAAATGCTTTGGTTTACGAGGTATAAATATGATTGAAAAGAGTATTAGAAAACTTATTTGCTACGGCAAGGAAAAGGGACTGTTTCAAAAGCGTGACGAGGTATACGTAACCAATCTTATTATGGATGCGTTAGGCCTTAACAGTTTTTCTTCAAGCGAGGATTATAACGACGTAAATCTCGAAGAAACTCTTAAAGAAATTCTTGATTATGCAGTAAAAAAAGGTGTTATCGAAGATAATATAACCGCCAGAGATTTGTTTGATACTAAACTTATGGGACTTATGCTCCCGCCCCCCTCGGTAGTAACCGATAAGTTTTATGAGAATTATAAAACCTCTCCGCAAGCGGCTACGGAATATTATTATAATTTAAGCCGCAATAGTGATTACATAAGAACATATAGAGTTAAAAAGGATATGAAATGGGAAGCCGAAACCGAATATGGCACTTTGGATATTACGGTTAACCTTTCAAAACCCGAAAAAAGCGCCAAAGATATCGAGGCGGCTAAAAACGCACCCGCTTCAGATTATCCGAAGTGTCTTCTTTGTAAAGAGTGCGAAGGATATTCGGGCAGGATGAATTTCCCCGCAAGGCAGAATCATAGGGTTATTCCCGTTACTCTTGACGGTAAAGAGTGGTTTTTCCAATATTCGCCTTATGTTTATTATAATGAGCATTGCATTGTTTTTGACGGTGAGCATATTCCTATGGAAATTAATGTGTCTACCTTTAGAAAACTTTTTGATTTTGTTAAAATGTTCCCCCATTATTTTCTGGGTTCCAATGCTGGTCTTCCCATAGTGGGCGGTTCCATTTTAAGCCATTCTCATTATCAGGGCGGCCGATATACCTTTGCTATGGCTAAAGCCCCCGTGGAACAAGAGTATGTTTTCGAAGGATTTTCCGATGTTAAGGCGGGAATAGTAAAATGGCCTATGTCGGTTATTCGGCTTTCGGGCAAGGATACCGAAAGAATAATTGCTCTTGCCGATAAAATCCTTAAAAATTGGCAAAATTATTCCGACCCCGAGCGCTTTATATTCGCCGAAACCGATGGGGTGCCCCATAATACCGTTACCCCCATCGCCCGTAAAAACGGTGAGAATTAC
>JAFSAK010000023.1 GCA_017441045.1 Clostridia bacterium | reverse complement strand
GGTATTTCAACTACGGGATTTACTGCATAACCTCTAACATTTCCATAGGAATCTGCGGCGGTAACAATGGAACCCACGGGTCCGCCGCCATCTATCTTAACCGTTATGCTATCCTTCGAATTTTTAAGCATATCGCCCATCATAGCGGTGGCTGTCAAAAGACGACCGAGAGCGGCAGTAACAACCGCCGAAGTTTTATGATATTTTTCGGCAGCAGAAACGATATCTGTACTATCAATAGCGGTAGCCATAACGAGTCCGTCACTTGTTATGCATCTTATAAGTTTTCCCATTATCTTCTCTTCCTTGTAACATAAACTGCTCTTTCGCAGGTTTCACTTGGATTTTCATAAGTATTGTCATCATAAACCGCCAAAATTTCAAGCCCCGCCTTTTGCAAAGCGGCAGAAATTTCATCTTCGGTATATGCCTTTTCAGTTATATCCTCACTTGACCTGATATAATGTTCCTCATTTTCTTCAAAGAAGTCGAGGCAGATATCCACCGTGTTTTTCTCCGGGTTAAAGAAATTCTGCCAAACGCAGTAAATTCCCTCTTCATCCATAACAAAGGTATTATCCCCAAGTATTTCCCTATGTTTATAAACGGTATTAAGGTCAAATATGAAAAGACCGCCGTACTCAAGGAAAAGGGCAACCTTTGAAAGCGCTTTACATAATTTTTCATAATCTGTTATATGATTTAAACTATCGAGCAGACAAACCGCTCCATCCACCTTGCCGTATAGGTCAAGGTCGGCGGCATCCTGACATACATATAATATATCATTACCCAGTTCGGCGCTTTTTTCCTGCGCTATGGAAAGCATTTCTTCGGAAATATCCACTCCGATTACAGAAATACCCTTTTCGGCAAATCGGTTTGAAAATTCACCCGTTCCGCAAGCCAAATCGAGAAGGAGTTCGGGTTTTGCATTAAACCGCTCAAAAATGGAAAGAATATACTCTGTCCTTCCGTTATAATCGGCATCTTCCATCAGAATATCATAGTATCTGGCAAAATCGTTATACATCTATGTAAATTAGCCCTTCATTCTCTGTATGGCGGTTTTGCAACCCTCACTGTGAGTTCGGCTCACGCGACTAACGGTAGCGGTAGATGCGCCCGTTTCTTGCACGATTTCATTATATACCGCACCCTCGGTCAGCATTTTGGCAACAGCAAATCTCTGCGCCAAAGAGCGAATTTCTTTTGGGGTGCATATATCCTCAAAAAACGCTTTACACTCTTCAGGGGTCTGAAGAGTCATAACTGCTTTATATAGTAATTCTGAAAAATCCTTGTGTTCCATATGTGGCTCCTATTTTTTATTTTAAAACATTTTAACATATTAAAGCGTTAAAGTCAATGAAACCCCGCAAATTAAAATGTTTTATTTTTAAAAATTATACTTGACAAATCGCCAAGCACCCTATATAATAAGTTAGTCGCGTAAAAGCGGCAACCATATGGCTGTATAGCTCAGTTGGCTAGAGCACGCGGTTCATACCCGCGGTGTCATTGGTTCAAGTCCGATTACAGCCACCAATACGGCCCGGTGGTCAAGAGGCCTAAGACACCGCCCTTTCACGGCGGTAACACGGGTTCGAATCCCGTCCGGGTCACCAAATAAAAATCCTCAACCTTTCGGTTGGGGATTTTTTATTTCTTGTTCTGTTAGGGATTCGAAACGACCTCCAAACTCTGCGACCAACGGGAGCGAAGAGTTTGGGAGAACAGTCCGGTGGACTGTTCGATAGCCGGAGAGGAGAATCCCGTCCGTAAAATCCTGTTTAAGTCGGGATTTTATCCATTGCTAAGCAATGATATATCATCGAAGGCGGTACGGCGCCTTTGTATCTCATAGCACCTTAAGGTGTGTATCAAAACCTCAAAAGGCACCTACACTACCTTCACCGAAACCTCACCTGTGGATAGAATTTTCTCTTCGCCATCCACAAGTATCTTAAGCCCCGCATCATCGGTAACGCCCAAAACATTAGCGGTATAAGACTCATCATTCTGCACAAATTCCACCGTTTTCCCATCAAGATAAGAGCGACGGCGATACTCCTTCATATACTCCTTGCTTTGAGGATTATTATAAATTTCAAAAAACTCTGAAACTATCAAGGATATGAGCTTTGCTTTTAATTCGAAGTTATCCTCGACCTCTAAAACACTGTCGGCAATACTAGAAATTTCTTCAGGAAAGGCCTTTGGCGCGCCCAAATTTATACCAATACCAAGAACGGCTCCCGAAAGCGTACCACCTTCACCTATTATTCCTTCGGTAAGGATACCACAAACTTTTTTGCCATCAATATAAATATCGTTAACCCATTTAATTTGAGTTTTTTTACCGCAAACCGACTCTATAGCGCGGCTGACCGCCACTGCGGCAGCAGTTGTAATAAACAATGACCCTTCGGCCGTGAGTTCCGGTTTTAAAATCAGGGACATATATATCCCGCCATCATAAGAAAAGAAACTGCGACCGAGCCGACCACGTCCACCCGTCTGTGAAAGGGCAAAAATGCAGTCCCCTTCCGCCGACTCAGTAAGATTTTTTTTGGCATAAGAATTGGTGGATTCCATACATTCGAACACAAAAGGTCTTATTAAATTGGTTTGTTTTTTAATCGCTTGGCAAAATTTAGCCGCATTATCCATAACCATTTTATCACCGATATAAT
>JAFSAK010000003.1 GCA_017441045.1 Clostridia bacterium | reverse complement strand
TTGATTTTTTCTAAATATTCCTTGAAAAGTTGCTCGTTTTTATTATCCCCAAATTTATAATATTTTTTATTTTTAACTATATCGGGTAAATATTGTTGGTTTACATAATGTCCCTTATAATTATGCGGGTATAGATAATGTTGACCCTTAATCTCGGCATCTTCCCCATCAAAATGTTTATTCTGAAGGTGGCGCGGGATATCTCCGACAAGTCCTCTCTCAATATCCTGCATTGCGGCATTTATAGCATCGTGAGCCGAAACGGATTTTGGAGCCAAGCAAACAAGTATAACTGCATTGGCAAGAGGAAGCCGCGCCTCAGGAAGTCCTATCATCATAGCGGTGTCAACCGCCGACTTGACTATGGGAATTATCTGCGGATATGCAAGTCCCACATCCTCATTTGCGCATACTAAAAGCCGTCTGCAAGCGCTGGGCAAGTCGCCCGCTGCCAAAATTCTGCCAAGATAGTAAATGGCTGCATCGGGATCGGAGCCGCGCATTGATTTCTGATAGGCGGAAATTATATCGTAGTGAGCATCGCCCACCCTATCATATCTTACCGAATTGCCCGAAAGAATCTGCTCAACGATATCATCGGCAATTTCTGAAATACCGTCATTTTCGATGAGCATAACGCAAAGTTCCAGCATATTAAGGGCTCGGCGCACATCTCCCGCGGCGGCGCGAGAAATTTTCAGTGTGTTTTCGCGGCTGATTTTAATATTTTTCCCATCTTCTCCGTTAAGTATCCTAACACCGCGTTCTACAACCTCGGCAATATCCTCGGCCAAAAGGGTTTTAAATTCAAATACGGTTGAACGGCTTAAAATAGCGTTATAAACATAAAAATACGGGTTTTCGGTGGTGGATGCAATAAGGGTTATATCGCCGTTTTCTATGTAAGAAAGTAAAATCTGCTGCTGCTTTTTATTAAAATACTGAATCTCATCGAGATATAAAAGGATTCCGTTCATAGCGTCAACGGTACCAATGGCGCCGATGATATCCTTTATATCTCCCGTAGATGCGGTAGTGGCATTAAGGTAGCAAAGTTTTTTGCCGCAACTTGCCGCAATGATTTTGGCGATGGTTGTTTTGCCAACGCCAGAAGGTCCATAAAAAATAAGATTAGGCAGTTCCCCCGAATCAATGATTTTTCGCAGTATTTTTCCTTCTGATAAAAGGTGTTTTTGACCTGCAACTTCTTCAACTTTTGAAGGTCTTAATCTATCTGCCAAAGGTGTTTTCACGAAAACCACCGCCTTTCTTTACTATTTTACACTTTTTCTCCCCGTTTTTCAATATTCTTATTAAATTACTCATATATTTAATTGAAAGATGGTGTAAATTATGAAAAAGACCATATTTATTAAAAATGCCGCTATACTTACGGTGTCTTCTCTGATTTTAAGGTTTATAGGAATTGTTTTTAAGGTTTGGCTGGCGGGAAAAATTGGCAGCGAAGGAATAGGCCTTTATCAACTCACCTTTTCGGTTTATGTTCTCGCCTCTACATTTGCAACGAGCGGAATATGTACAGCCGTAACCCGTATGGTTGCCGATGAAATTGCGATAGGAAACGAAGGCGGCGTAAAAAGAATTTTAAAACGCAGTATAACGCTAAGTATGATAGTAGCGGCGGCGACAGTATTGATACTGTTTTTCGGCGCGGATTTTATTGCGGGAACATTGCTGGGTGACGAAAGAGCCACGGCCGCCATTAAAATTCTTTCCTTTTCGCTTCCCTTTATGGCAGTTTCTTCGGTTTTAAAAGGTTACTTTTTCGCCCGTAGGAAAGCATCTCCCGGAGCCGTTTCGCAACTTCTGGAACAAGGCGTGAGAATTGGCGTTATTTTGGTTTACATAAAACTTTTTGAAGGTAGAGGTCTTGCCTTTACCTGCGCCGCCGTGCTCCTTGGCGATACAGTGGCCGAAGGGTTTGCTCTTTTGATGCTATATCTTATGTATCTCAAAGATAAAAAGGGGCTTAAATCCCTCGGCGGCAGTGGCTCATCCCCTTTCATTACAAAGAATATCATTCGCATAGCCCTGCCCATAACCTCGGGCAGATATTTGAATTCTTTTTTGCGGACCGTAGAAAATATTCTGGTTCCGAAAACCCTTTCTCATTTTGGGGGCTCGGCCTCGGTTGCTCTCTCGCAGTTTGGTATGATTAAGGGTATGGCCCTTCCCCTTCTATTTTTTCCTTCCACTCTGCTTAACGCTCTTTCCACCCTTCTGATTCCCGAAATGTCATCTTCTTTAGCCCTCGGAAGACGTGGGCTCGTTAAATACGGTACCGCCCGAATTTTGCAACTAACGGGGCTTATTTCCTTTGTTTTCTCGGCAATTTTCTTTGTGGGAGGCAGAGAACTTGGCCTTCTTTTTTATAAGGATAACGACGTTGGAATTCTTTTGAAACTTTTGGCGCCTTTGGTGCCGCTAATGTATCTTGATAGCATTTCGGACGGAATTTTAAAAGGGCTCGACCAACAAAACTTCACCTTTATAACTTCGGTTACCGATTCGGCGATGCGAATAGTGTTAATTCTTTTAATTTTGAAAAGTCGGGGACTTTTAGGTTTTATCGGCATAATGTATTTTTCGAATATTTATACCTGCCTTTTACATGTCGGTCGGCTTTTGAAGGTGAGTGGAGCCCGAATAAAATTTGTAAAACAAATATTTTTGCCCTTAATTTTTACCTTCACTTCAACACTGTTAATCGACACCTTTATCCGACCTTTGAATTTGTCAAATTTGGTTTACATAATACTTTTATCGATTTTTAGCGGATTTGCCTATTTTTTATATCTCTTTTTAACTAAAACGGTGACGTTAGATGATATAAAAGACATTATAAAATAGTTAAGAGATAAAAGATATGAGTTTGGCTTTGCCAAACACTATGATATTTGCTCCGCAAATTGTTTATGTGTCGGCTCTGCCGACGATATAAATCGTGCCTTTGACACACCAAAACTTTGCCTTGGCAAATCATAACGCGGCAAAGCCGCTCATAGTTTATAACTCATAACTTAAAAACCCGCCTTTTTTAAGGCGGGTTTTTATATTAGTTAGTATAATTATCAAAGTAACCTTGAACCAGGACAACGGGGGTTCCTTTATCACCTGAGCCGCTTGTCAGGTCGCAAAGGGAACCGATAAGGTCGGTAATTCTTCGGGGTGTTGTGCCCTGAGAAGCCATCTGTCCCGAAAGGTTATCGGATTTTGATTTGATTTTTTCTTCTATCGCCTTTTTAAGCGCTTCGCCCGAAAGGTCGGCAAAATCGTTATCGGCGAGATATTTAAGTTTTAGTTCGTTAGGCGTTCCTTCAAGACCGAGGGTATGGGCGACCGAAACGCTGGGGTCGGCAAGTTCCCAAATTTTTCCTACGGGGTCCTTAAAAGCGCCGTCGCCGTAAACCATAACCTCAACGCATTTGCCCGTTTTTTCGAGTATTTTCTTCTGAATATCGAGAACTAAATCATTGCAATCTCTGGGGAATAGTTTAATGGTATCTTCAGTGGATTTATTAGAGCCCAAAAGACCGAATTTTTCATTATATCCGCTGCCTTTTACCGATGAGGAAAGAATATCATCAAGTCCGCAAAGTTTTTCTGCTCCTGCAGCTTTTAAGAGGCGTTTGGTGCGCTCTCTTGTATGAATATCGCAAGTGAGAACATTTTTAGTATAATTTAAAATTACCCTTGGATCGTTAGCGAAAATAATCTCGGCCTCGGCGCCGCTTTCGCGGATAAGATTGCCGTAATACTCAACATAATCTACGCAGGTAAACGGATGAAGATTAACGCCGAAAAGTTGGCGGTATTTTTCTTCGCTTAAAACATCGCTATAAGGGTTAACGCCCGCCTCATCAAGTTTATCAAGAGAAACGAGTTCATTACCAACCTCATCCGAAGGGTAACTGAGCATTAAAACTACCTTTTTTGCGCCCTTTGCAATACCGCGAAGGCAAATGGCAAAGCGGTTTCTGGAAAGAATAGGGAAGATAACTCCGATGGTTTCGCCGCCAAGTTTATTCTTAACATCCTCGGCAATAGCATCAACCGATGCATAGTTGCCTTGAACACGGGCAACTACCGACTCCGTAATTGAGATAACATCGCGATCTGCAATTTTAAAGCCATCGCTTTCTGCGGCGGCTAAAACGCTATCTACTACCATCTCCGCAAGATTATCGCCCTCGCGGAAAATTGGGCATCTGATACCTCTTGATGTAGTACCGACTCTTCTTTCCATAAATTTTAAAACCTCTTTCCGTGACCTTTCGGTCAGATAAAATAAAAATAACAACACTTATTATACAATAATTCTTTTCATTACACAATATTTTTTTTGCAACTTTTTGAAAAAATTTATAAAAAAGAAAGATGACAGATTTCTCTGCCATCTCCTTTTTATATGAGGTTTTTAAAACTATTCTTTGTTTGCTTCCTCAATGATTTTTTGAGCGATATTGGATGGAACATCTTCATATCTTTCAAAATCCAAAGTGAAGGTAGCGGTGCCTTGGGTTATGGAGCGCATTGCGGTGGAGAAATCGGACATTTCGCCCATAGGTACTTCGCCTATAACTTCTTGCATCTTATTGGGCGCAGGGTTCATACCTATAATTCTGCCGCGGCGCTTATTGATATCGCCGATAACATCGCCAAGCATATCATCGGGAACTAAAACCTTTAATGTGCCGATGGGTTCCATTAAAACGGGATTTGCCTTGCTGATACCCTCTTTAAAGGCGATAGAAGCGGCAGTTTTAAATGCCATTTCGGAAGAATCTACGGGGTGATAAGAACCATCAACCAAAGTGGCCTTAATACCAACCATTGGGTAACCTGCAAGAACGCCCTTCTGGGTGCTATCTTTAAGTCCCTTTTCAACGGCGGGGAAGAAGTTCTTAGGAACTGCGCCGCCGAATACCTTTTCTTCGAAGATCAGTTCTTCGCTATCGCAGGGCTCAAACTCAATCCAAACATCACCGAACTGACCGTGACCGCCCGATTGCTTTTTATGTTTACCTTGCGCTTTAACGGGCTTTCTGATGGTCTCTCTATAAGCAATTTTTGGTTTCTTAAGTTCAACATCGGTGCCGAATTTTGCTTTCAAGCGGGAAACAATTACGTCAATATGCTGCTCACCGAGAGCCCATAAAATCTGTTCTTTAGTTTCTTTATCGGCCTTGAGAATAATGGTTGGGTCTTCTTCGGTAAGACGGTTAAGTCCCGAAGTGATTTTTTCTTCATCGCCCTTATTCTTGGGATAAACTGCAACCGAAAGATTGGGAGCGGGGAATTCAATTTCTTTAGCTTTTACGCTGCCCGAAGCGGAAAGTGTATCGCCCGTAAGAGCACTTCCGAGTTTTGAAACCGAGCCGATATCACCGGCCTTGATTTCCGCAGCATCTTCTTGCTTACCGCCTTTAACCCACATAATCTTTGAAAGGCGCTCTTCTTCGCCGTTTCTATTATTTTTAAGGCGGATATCGGGGGTGATTTTACCCGAAATAACCTTAAAGTAGGAAAGTTTGCCAACAAAGGGGTCGGCAATGGTCTTAAATATCTGCAAAGCGTTTTCGCCGTCTTCCTTATAACCCTTATCGGCGGCAGAAGGCATAATTTCACAAATACTCTCTGCAAATAAGCTTATTGCATCTCCATTTTGCTGAACGCCGCAGTAAACGGGGCAGATATCGCCCGATAAAATACCTTTTTTAAGACCGCCAACGAGTTCATCATGAGTAAATTCCTCGCCGCCGAAATATTTTTCCATAAGTTCTTCATCGGCAGAAGCAACGGCCTCTAAAAGCATATCTCTCATCTGGTCTATTTCGGTGCTTACGGGCATTCTGAATTCCTTTGCAGTAACTCCTTCAAAAGCATAGGCCTTATTTTCAATAAGGTTAACATAGCATTTTACCGCTTCATCCTCTATGTAAGGCACAATAACGGGGCAAACTACGGCGCCGTAATTTGCAACAAGAGCCGAAATAACTCTATAAAAATGCGCGTGAGAAGAATCAAGTTTACCAACGAAGAAGGCAATGGCTTTTCCTTCTGCCTTTGCTTTATCATAGGCCTGCTTTGCGCCAACGGTAAGACCTGATTTACCGGAAATCGCAATAACCGCGCTATCGGCTGCTGCAAGTGCCTCACAAACACCGCCCGCAAAGTCAAACTGACCCGGAGCATCAATTACATTTATCTTATAATCATTAAGTTCCAATGCAAACATTGAAGTAGAAACCGAAGTTCCTCTTTTCTTTTCTTCAGGGTCAAAATCCAAAAGGGCGGTGCCATCTTGAGTTTTGCCTATTCTATCGGCTGCCTTTCCGTAAAATAACATTGCATCGGCAAGGGTAGTTTTACCGGAGCCGCCGTGACCTAAAAATGCAATGTTTTTAATTTTTTCTGCAGGATAATTTTTCAAGATGATACACTCCTTCTATATATCTAACACTTTATTATCTAAAAGTGATTACCTTTAGAGTATAACACAAGTTTTTGGTAATTACAACTAATTTTTTATAAATCTCTTTAATTTATTTTGGATATAAGTCATAAAATAAACCCATTTGTCAAAGATAGACAAAATTTTCAAAAAAATAATATATATATTAACTATACTTAAAATAAAATAGTAACAAAACTGACACCGAATTGTAACTAAATTGTTCCTCCTTTTTTGTTTCTTTGTGTGTATAATTATAGTAGGAACTTTAAGAAAGGAGAGAAAGAATATGAAAAATAAAATTTTGGCATCGCTTTTAGTTATTTGCGTATGTCTTTCTTGTGTTTTGCTTTCCTCTCCTTTAAAAACCAACCCCGTTTCCGCGGCGGATAGTCAGTCAGCGGTTTCAGAAGAGGTTTTAAAAACCCGTTTTCTTAATATGCTTAATCATAATTATGTTTACGGTGAAAGTTTTTATGATATAGAATCTATGGTTAATGATTCTATGCCCGCTCTCTTGCATTTAAGAGATGCAGAGGATGAAGATTTTATTAAAGAGGAATATGTTAAAGAGTATATTCTCAATATGTTCGGCACGGAACTCGGCGATATAGGGGAGATAAACGCAGATTTTCCCAAGAAAGATGGTTTTGTTTTCATCATGCCCCGCGGTTTTTCGGTTTATAAGCACGAAATTTTAAAAATCACCGAAAATGAGGATGGTTCTTATTCCGTTACCTCAAAAATTTTGATTAACCCTCACGATAGCAGTGAAGAAAATTTAATCTGCGAAACTCTATTTGAAAAGAACCATAAATCCTCTTTTGGTTATACGATTATGTATTCAAAAATCAGCGAAAATGTAGCCGCTATGTAAATAAATTTAATATTTTAGACGGAAGAAAATTCTTCCGTCTTTTTTTGTTTCGAAAATGTGATTTTTTAAGCATTTTTTTGTTGAAAATGTGGATAACTTATGATATACTCTTTATATGGTATATATATTTATATTATATATAATATTTAAAGATTATTATGGGAGGTAAAAAATGTCTGATAAAAATTCCATTGACGCTATATGGGAAGGTATTTGTGAAGAAATAAAAAAGCGCGTTCCCGAGGTTACTTTTAATTGTTTCTTTAAAGATTTAAATCCTGTTAATATTGATAACGGCGCCTTTGTTATTTCGGTTAATAATGAATATATGAGAGGTTTTATTGAGGATAACTATACTCCGCTTTTATCCGATGTTATAAATAAATTTTTTGGAATTCCTTTTAAGCCCCATATTATCCTTGATTCCGATGATGAAGATCTTGTTATGGCAGAACTTCATGGCGAAGGGTTATCATTTGAAGATTTCTTTACCTTTGATAATTTTATTTTGGGCTCTACTAATAGATTTGCTCTTTCTGCCGCAAGAGCCGTTGCAGAAAAAGAGGAGATAGTTTATAATCCTCTCCTTTTATACGGTCCTTCAGGCGTTGGTAAAACCCATCTGATGCTGGCTATTAAAAACAGAATGAAACAACTCTTTCCTCATAAGAAAATTGCTTATGTTCGAAGCGAGGATTTTACTAATCAACTTATGGTAGCGGTTCAAGAGGGTAAACTCGGTATGTCATCAATGAACGAGTTCCATAAAAAGTTCAGGGATTTGGATGTTCTTCTTATCGATGATATTCACTTTATCGCCGGTAAGGAAGCAACTCAGGAAGAATTCTTTAATACCTTCAATACCCTCTATCAGAATAATAAGCAGATAGTGGTTACACTTGACCGTCCCTTAAAAGAAATCAAAACCCTTGATGATAGAATCAAGTCCCGCCTTTCTGCAGGTCTTACCGCCGATATTTCCTATCCCGATTATGAAACCAGGGTTGGAATTATTAAAGAAAAGGCAAAATCCTGCAATATTGAAATTGAAGATAATCTCGTTTATCATATTGCGGAAAATGTTAAATCCAATACCCGTCAGTTAGAGGGTATCGTTAAAAAACTTCAGGCATATATTTCTATTCAAAATAAAATTCCTACAATTGCGGTTGTTCAGAATTTTATTAAGGATGTTATAAATGATTCTCAACCCGAGCCCATAAAGATAGAAACAATTATTTCCGAAGTTGCTAATACATATAATGTTTCGGAAAATGATATTCTTTCTAATCGCCGTACAGCATCTTTAGCGCGAGCCCGTCAGGTTGCAATGTATATCGCCCGCGAAACTACGGGGCTTTCCTTTAAGCAGATAGGCGAGAATTTCGGTAAGGACCATTCAACCGTTCTTTATAATGTAAGGCAGGTTGAGGAGTTTATTTCCGATAAGCCATACGAAAAGGCACTTGTAGAAGATATTATTAAAAATCTTAAGAGTAATAATTCTTAAATTTTGGACAAGTTATCAACATTTTAATGTTAATTAACATACAAGTTTTCAACCGCTTGTTAATCTAAAAATTTTTTAAAAAAGTTATCCATAACTATCCAATTTCTTATCAAATGCGAAAAGCCCGTAACCAAACCGAAAACTCGGCTTTTCCACCGTTTCAACCGTATATATTATTAATGATAAATTATTATATTCTTTATATAGAAAATCGGAGGAGATTTTATGAAATTCACTGTTGAACGATTAGCGCTTCTTGATGCAGTTTCAAAACTCGGAAGAGTAGTAGGTGTAAAAACCTCAATGCCCGTTTTAGAGGGTATACTTATGTCGGCAGAGCAGGGTAAACTTACTATGGCCGCATATAATTTAGAAATGGGAATAAAAAAGGAAATTTACTGCAACTGCGAAAATGCAGGAGATATAGTAATTAATGCCCGTCTGCTTTCGGATATTTTAAGAAGAATGAACGGAACTCAGGTAGAAATTGAAGCAGATGAACGCCTTATGTGTCATATCAGAAGCGGAGAGGCCATTTTTGATATTATGGGTATGGCTGCTACCGATTTTCCCGAAATGCCTTCAGTTGCAGATGGCGCTAAAATCAAACTTGATGGCGCTACCTTTATAAATATGGTAAAGGGAACAATATTTGCCGTGGCTCCCGTTGAAGGAACAAGACCTATCCTTACGGGTATTAATATTTCGGTTAAGAACGGAGTTTTGCAGTTTGTTGCCATTGACGGTTACCGTCTTGCCATAAGAAGAGAAAAGGTTAATATAACCGAAGATATTGATTTCATCGCTTCGGGTAAAGGAATAAATGAGTTTTCAAAACTTATAAGCGAAGAAAGCGAAGATATTGAAATAATCGTAGGCAAACGCCTTCTTTCTATGAAGATAGATGGATATGTGTTTATTTCCCGTCTGATAGAAGGGGAATTCGTAAACTATGAGAAGATTATCCCCGTTGATTACAGACAGAAAATAACAATCAATTCCACCGATATTATAAATAGTGTTGAAAGAGTATCCCTTCTTATAAATGATACCTTCTCAACCCCCGTAAGATGTATTTTTAACGAGGAACAGATGGTTATAAGTTGCGCTACCGCAATGGGCAGAGCAACCGAAAAGATTAATATAGTTGTTGAAGGGGAGCCCTTTGAAATAGGTATGAACAGCAGATATTTATTAGATGCTTTGAAGGCCTGTGACCAGGGAGATATTATATTTAAGTTCAATGGTCCAAATCTTGGCGTTACTCTTTCTTCTGCAAATGAAGAAAATAAAGATTTCTTATATCTCGTAATGCCCATGAGGTTAAAATAATGACCGATAGTATTTTAATAAGAGAAGATTTTATCCGACTTGACAGCGCCCTTAAATTCGCATCTTTGGTAGCAACGGGCGGTCATGCAAAAATTGTTATCCAAAACGGCGAGGTTAAGGTAAACGGAGAGGTTTGTACCCAAAGAGGTAAAAAACTTAGAGAAGGGGATAACTTTAATTTTGAAGGAGTTACCGTAACGGTTAAAAATGAAGGTTAATTCACTAAAATTAAAAAATTTCCGCAATATCGGCGAACTCTGTTTGGAATTTGATGACGGAATGAATGTAATCTGCGGTGAAAATGCCCAAGGAAAAACCAATATTATAGAGGCCCTTTGGCTCTTTACAGGGGCTAAAAGTTTCAGAGGAAGTAAAGATTCCGCCTTTATAAAATTCGGTGAAGAAAAGGGTGTAAGCGAAGCAGAATTTACATTTGAAGGTGTAAAAAACACCGCAAAAATGGAATTTTCCGAAAAAAGAGCGGCATTTTTAAATGATAAAAAAATTTCAACTCCCGCGGGATTGGCCGGTAACTTTATTGCAATTGTCTTTTCACCCGCCGATTTATCCCTCGTAACAGGGGGACCCAGTGAGAGAAGAAGGTTTTTAGATATCGGAATAGGGCAACTTTACCCGAATTATATTGAAATTCTGCGAAAATATACCCGTGCGGTAACCCAACGCAACCAGATAATAAAGGATTATAAATATGATGCTTCGGTTGCGGTTATGCTTGATGTATTTGAAACGGAAATTGCCGTTAGCGGCAAAAAAATTATCGAGTACCGCCAAAAATATATAGATACGCTTAATAAGTATGTTCCAAAAATATATAATTTGCTTTCGGGCGGCAGGGAAGATATTGTGTCGGTGTATGGCACAAATTGTCCTGCTATAATGTTAGAGGAAAAACTTAAAGAAAAACGGAAGGAAGATATGTTTACCTGTGTTACTTCCGTCGGCCCCCACCGTGATGATATAGAGTTTAAGATAAACGGAGTAAATGCAAGAACTTATGGTTCCCAAGGGCAGAAAAGAAGCGTCGCTTTAACCCTTAAACTCTCTCAAGCGGAGGTTATAAAGGAAATTACGGGGGAATATCCCATTTGCCTGCTTGATGATGTTATGAGCGAACTTGATGTGGTGAGGCAGAATTATATTTTAAATCACATTAAGGATTGTCAGTCATTTATAACCTGTTGTGACCCTTCAAATACACAGCGGCTAAAAGAGGGCAAAATATTTACAATTTCGGGAGGAAAAGTAATATAATGTATCTTCATCTCGGAAATGCAGTGCTTGTAAAAACCGATGAGGTTATCGGGATTTTTGATTTGGATAACACAACGGTTTCTAAAAAGACAAGGGATTATTTAAATTTAAGCGAAAAGAAAAAAGAGGTTATAACCGTAAGTTATGACCTGCCAAAATCCTTTGTTATATGTTCAAAAGAAAAAGGCAAACAAAAGGTTTATTTATCCCAATTATCTACTGCGACTTTGCAAAAGCGCACGGGATATATCGGTTAAAATTTAAGTTTGAAGTTAAAAGTTAAGGAGTTTAAAAATGAGCAACGAAATGAATTTACCTGTAACCGAAAATTATGATGAAAGTTCGATTCAGGTACTTGAAGGTCTTGAAGCGGTAAGAAAAAGACCGGGTATGTATATCGGCTCAACGGGTGAAAGAGGTCTTCACCACTTGGTTTATGAAATAGTGGATAACTCTATTGATGAAGCCCTTGCAGGTTATTGCGATAAAATTGAGGTTGATATTCTTGATGACGGAATCATAAGAGTAACCGATAACGGCCGTGGTATACCCGTTGGTATTAATCCTCAAAAGGGAATTCCTACCGTAACGGTTGTATTTACCATACTTCACGCAGGCGGTAAATTCGGCGGCGGCGGATATAAGGTATCAGGCGGTCTTCACGGCGTTGGTGCCTCGGTTGTTAACGCCCTTTCAAATTGGCTTGAAGTTGAGGTTAAGGACGGAAAGAATATCTACAAGCAAAGATATGAAAAGGGTAATATTGTTTCCGACCTTGAAGTAATAGGCAAAACTTCCGAAACCGGTACTACAGTTACCTTTAAGCCCGACCCCACAATCTTCACCGATACAACTACATACGATTATGATATTCTCCTTAACCGACTTCGTGAGCAGGCATTTTTGAATGCGGGTATCAGAGTAATATTGACCGATAAGCGCGAAGATTCGGATACCAAGGGAAAACAGGATGATTTATGCTTTGAAGGCGGTATTAAATCCTATGTTGAATATCTTTTGGCGGGTAT
>JAFSAK010000002.1 GCA_017441045.1 Clostridia bacterium | reverse complement strand
CGCTAAGGGAATTGAAAAGAGCAATAAAATTATGATGCCCGTGTTTTTTGCGGTGTTTGTAATTTTGGCCATAAGGGTTGCCTTATTGCCGGGGGCTATGGATGGCTATAAATTTATGTTTACTCCCGATTGGTCGGCCCTTAAGAAACCAATGGTATGGATTTGGGCTATGGGACAGGCGTTTTTCTCCCTTTCCATAACGGGCGGAGGTATGCTTGTTTACGGCGCATATCTTGATGAAAAGGAAGATGTTATTAAACTTTCTGTCCGCACGGCGCTTTTTGATACCATTGCGGCTTTGGTGGCATCTCTTGTTATTATTCCTGCTTGCTATGCCTATGGGCTTGATGTTGGGGCAGGTCCCGCCCTTTTGTTTGTAACACTGCCGCGAATTCTTCAGGATATACCCTTTGGTATAATTTTCGCTATAATTCTTTATGTTGCTATGATATTTGCAGGTGTAAGTTCTCTTCAGAATATGTTTGAGGCGGCCTGCGAATCCATTGAGTATAGATTCCCGCGCCTTAAAAGAAAATTAATTTTGGTGATTTTGGGCGCTGTTTGCCTTGGCGTCGGCATTAATATGGAAACCATAAATAATTGGGGACCTTGGATGGATATAGTTTCTATTTATATAATCCCCATAGGCGCGCTTCTCGGCGCTATAAGTTGGTTCTTTATTATGCGAAAAGAAGATTTGCTTTATGAAATCAATAAAGGCAGCGATAAAAAGCGGGGAGCAATTTGGTACTATATCGGAAAATATTTATATGTTCCTTGCGCGCTTATTCTTTGCATAGTGGCGCTATTTATGGGTATAGCATTTTAAGAAGTAGGGCGGGAACCAAAGGTTTCCGCCTTTTATTTTGCAGAAACCTCTAAAAAGTAAAAATATTGACATTTATGGAGCATATAATATAATAAAATTAAGATAAATATCGGCAAAAACGCATTTTAAAAGAAAGAGAGGAAAAATTATGAGCAAAAAATACCGTCTGTCAATAGCGCTCGATGTAGATGACTTATTGATGGAATGCACCTCTTATGCCATTCGTCTTGCCAATGAAAAATATAAATTCAATCCGCCCATGACCATTTATGAAAAGCAACATTGGGGCAAAATGGGTACCAGAGCGGATTCAATATATCCTTATTTTGAAGATGCGGAATTTTATCGCGCACAACCCGTTTACGATGGCGCAAAGGAGTTTGTAAAACGCCTTTGCGAGATGGCCGATGTTTATATCTGTACCGCCGTTCCCCCCGAGTTTATGGGAATCAGGGCGCAGCGGATCTTAGAGGAGTTTCCCGAAATTAACCGAAATCATATCTATATGGGATTTGGAAAGGATAAAATTCATACCGATATCCTTTTTGATGATGCGGTGCATAATATTCTCAATTCGGGCGCCCGTCACCCCGTGCTTATGCGAAGACCTTGGAATGAGGAGGCAACGGGAATGTTGGCGGTAAATAACTATGATGAGTTTTTAAAACTCGTTGAGGTTATCGCCGAAAGTTATTCTGTAGATGTTCCGGAGGATGCAAACGAGGATATAAATGTTGTGGTCTTGGTTGGCCCCTCGGGAAGCGGTAAATCGAAAATTGCAACCCGTCTGCTTTCTAAAACCGATAGGTATGAGAAACTTGTGAGTTATACGACAAAAGACCCTACGGCAGTCGAGGAAAATAAGTGGTATACCTATGTGTCTTTGGATGAGTTTCGAAATATGTGTGATAGCGGAGAACTTTTATCTTCGACTATGTATGCAGGTCACGGTTACGGCTCCCGCAAAACCGATATTGAGGAAATTCTCTCCCGCGGCAAAAAAGTTCTCACTACAATGGATATCTGCGGAGCGATGTCTTTAAAAACCCATTTTAAAAATGTCATAACCATATATATGAAGCGCGAAAAGAAGGCCCTTATGGCCAATATTCTCCGCAAAAACTCTTCCATCGATGATAAGGTAAATCGCCTTACCGCCATTGAATATGAGCAACTCAATTCCAAACTTTGCGATTATACCGTTAATTTCTCGGATTATAATGATGCCGAGCGTCAACTTATGGATATACTTAATATAGACGAAAAATAAGAGGCAAAAAGGCGCGGATTTTCCGTGCCTTTTTTGTTTTGATGTGATATAATGGTTTTAAAAAGGGGAGTTTTGTATGACCAAAATAATGTTTCTTTGCCACGGGAATATCTGCCGTTCGCCTATGGCAGAATTTATATGCAAGGATATGGCGAGGGGAATGGATATTTATATTGAATCCAAAGCGGTATCCCGCGAAGAAATTGGTAATGGGATTTACCCTAAAGCCGCCGATATATTAAAAAAGCATAATATACCCATTGGGCACCATAGGGCGAGGCAAATCACCCGCGGTGATTACGAGGAATTCGATTATGTGATAGTAATGGAGCAGTATAATATGCCCCGACTTCTGCGCATAATCGGCGAAGATGATGAAAATAAGGTGTGTCGACTTTTAGATTTTACCGATAATCCCAAAGATATAGAGGACCCTTGGTATTCGGGCAACTTCGAAAAGGTTTATAATGAAATAACGGCAGGTTGCAAGGCATTGCTTGATAAGATAAGGAGAGAAAATGTATGAGTATGAAGGATAGATTGCATACGGGAGAACTCTATCTCCCTACCGATAAAGATATTATGAAAAAGCAACTCAGATGCCTTGATAATGTTCATAAGTTTAACCGTATAAATCCCAGCAACATAAAGAAAAAGACAAAGGTGCTTAAAAGGATGTTTGCGGAAATAGGCGAGGGCTCGTATATTGAAACGCCTTTTTATTCAAATTTTGGTGGCTCTCACGTTCATTTTGGCAAGAATGTTTACGCTAACTATGGGTTGACTCTGGTGGATGATACCCATATTTACGTGGGGGACTTTACTATGTTTGGACCCAATGTGGTTGTAGCCACGGCGGGACATCCTATTTTACCCGAACTTCGCGAAAAGGGGCTTCAGTATAACGCGCCCGTACATATAGGCAAAAACTGTTGGATAGGGGCTGGAGTTATAATCGTTCCCGGTGTTACCATAGGCGATAATGTGGTAATAGGCGCGGGCAGTATAGTTACAAAGGATATACCGTCCTTAACTGTAGCGGTTGGAAACCCTTGCAGAGTGATAAGAGAGGTCAACGACCGCGACCGCCAATATTACTTTAAGGATAAAAAAATAGATTGGAACGACGAGGATATTAAAAATCTATAACGCATAGATTGACAAAAATATTATCTATGATAGAATTAAGTCAGTTGAAATATGGTGCTGGGGGTACTGTAATGAATTTAAATGAAAAGATAAAATCGGTGCTTAATGTTCCCGCGGCTAATGGCCGAATTAAAGCGGAACTTCGCTTTGCTCTTCGTATAAATGAGGCCGAAGGCGGAAAATACGATGACCTTTTAAATGGTGTTCTCGATAAGTTAATCGAAAAACTTAAAGAAACCAAATTTATATCGGCCGAAATAACCGCCCAAACCGAAGAGGCATTATCGCCTTTGCATAGCGTGGCTAAAGAATATAAGGTGCATACCGTTTCCCACGCCCATATTGATATGAACTGGATGTGGGCTTATCAGGAGACCGTAAATGTAACCCTTGATACCTTCCGCACAATGATTCGCCTTATGGAAGAATATCCCGATTTCACCTTCTCGCAGTCACAGGCATCAACCTATGAAATATGCGAAAAGTATGACCCCGAACTTTTTGAGGCCATAAAGCAGCGTGTGAAAGAGGGCAGATGGGAAATCACCGCTTCCACCTGGACTGAGGCAGATAAAAATCTTTCTTCGGGAGAGAGTTTGGCCCGTCATAATTTATATACAAAAGAGTATATGAAAGAAAAATTCGGCTTAGAGTCGGAGGATTTGGCCCTCGATTTTGAGCCCGATACTTTTGGTCACTCCCATTTTGTTCCCGAAATTTTAAATCGGGGCGAGGTTAAGTATTATTACCATTGCCGCGGCAAAGAAAATGAATATGCATATCGTTATAAATCCCCATCGGGAAGCGAAATTCTTTGCTATCAAGAGCCATTCTGGTATAACGGTATGGTTGATGATACTTTTTATGAGGGACTTCCTTTGGTTTGCAAAAAAATCGGCGCTAAAATAGGCCTTCGGGTTTACGGCGTCGGTGACCACGGCGGCGGACCTTCAAGAAGAGATATTGAGCGCATTATGGATATGCAAAATTGGCCCATTGCGCCTACCATTATTTTTAGTACATATCACGCTTTCTTTAAGGAATTGGAAGAATATAGAGAAAATCTTCCCGTTATGGATACCGAGCGCAACTTTATATTTACGGGTTGCTATTCTTCTCAATCGGAAATCAAGGCGGGTAACCGCGCGTGCGAAGACCGTCTTTACGAGGGCGAGGCAATATCCGCTATATCCAATGCCTTTTCTTCCTATAAAGAGTGCCGCGAAAATTATAAAAACGCTTGGAAAAAGGTGCTCTTTAACCAGTTCCACGATATCATCCCCGGCTCTTCTATCCGCGAAGTGTATGAAGATTCCAAAGCGCAGTATGAAGAAATTCTGGCAAAGGCAGAGG
>JAFSAK010000001.1 GCA_017441045.1 Clostridia bacterium | reverse complement strand
TGTTTTATTCAGAATTATATGGTAAAATATATTTAAGAAAGGTGGATTAACTATGAAGGGATTTTTAAAATTTATTACTATTCTTGCTACTGCAGTAACCGCAGTTATCGGCGCGCTTGCCGCTATTGATTTGTATCTTAACAGAAACCGCGTAAAAGGTGATTATCTTGAATGCGAAATTCCTTCTGTTGATGAAGACTGATTACTAAAATTTTAAAGTAGGGCTGATAATTATCGGCCCTACTTTTTTTGTATCTTTTTGTTGAAAATAATGTTGATAAATGATATAATAATATGAATAATTATTTAATTTAGTTTTTTGTTTGGTAGGTGATAAAAGTGGCTTTTAAAAAATGGATTGTTGGCTCGGCTGATAAAGATCGAGCTAAAGTGTTATCTGGGGAGTTTGAAATTGATCCCTTTACTGCCTTGGTGGCTTGCGGCAGAGGTATAACTGATTCTTCAGAACTTGAACTACTGCTTTCCGATGAGCCCCTTTTATGCGATCCTAATGAACTTATTGATATAAAGAAGGGCGCAGAGTTTGTTAATTGCGCCATTAAAGAGAATAGGCGTATAGCGGTTTACGGGGATTATGATTGCGATGGCGTTGTCGCCACTGTCATCCTTTATGATTATCTTGTTTCTCGTGGCGCCAATGTAACATATTATATACCCGACCGTATCCTTGAAGGTTACGGAATGAATAATTCTGCAATAGATAAATTAAAGGCGGATGGGGTAGAGGTGATTATAACCGTCGATAATGGTATAGCATCTCTTTCTGAAATTGCTTATGCTAAATCATTGGGTATTGAAACCGTTGTTACCGACCATCATCTTCCGCCCGAAAAACTTCCCGATGCGGTTGCGATTATCGATCCTCATAGAATTGATTGCCCATCATCTTTCAAAGAAATTTGCGGCGCAATGGTTGCCTTTAAATTTGTGTGTGTTCTTTCGGATAAAGAACCCGAACAACTTTTGCCGCGTTATGCAGATTTATTGAGTATTGCGACAATTGGCGATGTTATGCCGCTTGTTAATGAGAATCGTTCGGTGGCAAAAGCGGGAATAAATGCAATTAAACATAAGGCCAGAGTGGGCGTAGGCGCCATAATAAGCGTGGCGGGATTTGACCGCACTACAATTAATGCGGGCAGAATTTCCTTTGGGATAGTGCCGAGAATTAATGCGGCTGGCAGAATGGGAGATGCCGCCCGCGCCGTTAAATTGCTTTTGTCGGGCAATATGCTTGAGGCCTTACCTATGGCCAACGAAATTGATAATGAAAATTCTTTAAGGCAGAGTATGGAACGCCAAATAACTGCAGAGGCCAGCGCCATCATAGAGAATAAAGGATATCAGTATAATAGAATTATTGTGGTTTCCGGTGAAAATTGGCATAGCGGAATTTTAGGTATAGCCGCTTCTAAAATCGCGGAAAAATACGGCAAACCTACCTTTGTGCTTTCCGAAACCGATGGTGTTTGTCACGGTTCTGGAAGAAGTTTTAAAGGTATTAATCTTTATGATGCATTAAAATTCAGTGAAGAGTATCTTTTAAAATTCGGCGGTCACGAATTGGCGGCTGGCGTAAGCGTGGATAAAGATAATCTTGAAAATTTCAGAAGAAAAATCAATGATTATGCATCCGATATACCATATACGCCCGCCACCGTTAATATTGATTTAAAACTTAATCCCGCGGGACTTACCGTGGATATGGCTTTTGCCATAAAATGTCTTGAACCCTTCGGCGCGGGTAACCCAACCCCCATTTTTGGACTTTTCGGTGTTACTCTTCAAAAAATCAACCCCATGGGCAACGGAAAACACTTACGTTTATTGTTCTCTAAAAACGGCACTGCTTTTCAGGCCCTTCTTTTCGGTGTTACTCCCGAACAGTTCTGCTTTGAATCGGGCGATGTTTTAGACCTTGCCGTTAATTTAGAGCCAAATTTATTTAGGGATGAATATACCTTGAGTGTTTTAATTAAAGCAATCCGCATTTCGGGTATAGATGAGGATGCTTTATTTAATCAAATTGAAAATCACGATAATCTGCTTTCAAATCGTGCGGGTGATGCCGCCGCGGCACTTCCGAGCAGAGAAGAAGTAGGGGTATTATATAAAAATATTTTAGTCGCCCCCATAAAGCAAGAAAGAATTAAATATATAAATCTTAATAAACTTGGCTATGCTAAAACTATGATAGCCGTAAAAACCCTTTTGGAATTGGGTCTCGTTTGCGAAAAAGACGGGGTTCTTTTTGGTGTTCATAATGCACCCAAAACAGAACTTACCAATTCTAAAACCTATAATTTTTTAGTAAAGAAGGTGAGATAGGTGACCGAAATAGAAAATAGGGATTATGAAGAACTTGTGGAACTTATGCAGTCCCAAAACGGAAGTTATAATTACGACCTTATAAAAAAGGCATATGATTTCTGCGTGAATGCCCACGAAGGCCAAAAGCGTATGACTAATGAAAAATATTATATTCATCCGCTTAATGTGGCTAAAATTATCGTAAAACTCGGTATGGATAGTGAATCGGTTGCCGCCTCGCTTCTTCACGATGTAGTCGAAGATACCGATACTTCCTTGGATTTTATCAAAAAAGAATTCGGCGCAGAGGTAGCCCTCTTGGTTGATGGCGTTACTAAAATCGGACGGCTTTCTTTTACCTCTAAAGAGCAACAACAAGCAGAAAGTCTTCGTAAAATGCTTATCGCTATGGGTAAGGATATCCGAGTTATAATCATCAAACTTGCCGACCGCCTTCATAATATGCGCACCATTGACGCTATGCCCGAAAACAAGCAACGGGAAAAATCTCTTGAAACTTTGGAGATTTACGCGCCCATTGCTCACCGACTTGGTATCAGACCCGTAAAGGAAGAACTTGAGGACCTGGCCATCAAGCATCTCGACTCGGTAGCGTATGATGAAATTATCGGACTAATCGATGAAAGAAGTTCGGATAAAGAAAATCTTCTCGGTGATATTCGCCATAGAATAGAGGAACGTCTTTTAAAAGAAATTCCCGAGGTGAAATTATCCTTTCAATCCCGTGTAAAATCGGTTTACGGAATCTACCGTAAAATGTACTTGCAGGGTAAAGAATTTGATGAAATTTATGATGTTTACGCCATCCGTATAATCACCGATACAGTGGCGGATTGCTATAATATTTTGGGTATAATGCACGATATGTTCCGTCCCATACCCAATAGATTTAAAGATTATATTTCAACGCCCAAGCCCAATATGTATCAGTCATTGCATACCACCGTTTTAGGCAGAGAAGGAATTCCTTTTGAAATTCAGATAAGAACCTTTGATATGCACCATACGGCTGAATACGGAATTGCGGCCCACTGGAAATATAAAGAGGGCGTATCCAAAAATAATGAGCGTATGGAAGAGCGTCTTGCTTGGATTAGACAAATTCTTGAAGAGCAGGATTCTTCGGGGGATGTTTCCGAACTTGTCAGAAGTATCAAGGTTGACCTCTCTCAAGAGGACGTATTTGCAGTTACTCCAAAGGGCGATGTTATAAATCTGCCTGTTGGGTCTACCATTATAGATTTCGCTTTTGCTATCCATTCTGCCGTTGGTATAAGAATGGTGGGCGCAAAGGTTAACGGAAAAATTGTACCCATAAACCACGTTGTTAATACGGGTGAAGTTATCGAAATTCTTACTACCAATCAAGCGGGACACGGTCCCAGCCGAGATTGGATGAAGATTGCGGTTACCAATCAGGCCAAAGCAAAAATCCGTTCTTGGTTTAAGAAGGAACGCCGAGCAGAAAATATTGAAACGGGAAGAAATATGGTTGAAGGCGAATTCCGCAGAAACGGTATTATTCTTCCCGATAGTGAGTTTGAGGAATTTATAGGCGAAATTGCCAAACGGCTTCGTCTTGCCAATACTGAAGAGTTTTTTGCCGCAATCGGTTACGGCGGAATTCTGCTTTCCAAAATTATGCCCAGAGTCCGTGAGGACTATAATAAGCGCACCGCTTTGGCAAAACCCGCTATCACAACAGAAATTAAGCCCAAAACCTCTCATTCGCCCGAAGGCGTTATTGTGGAGGGTATTGATAATTGTCTTATTAAACTTTCCCGTTGTTGCGCGCCGCTTCCGGGTGATGAAATTATAGGTTTTATCACAAGAGGTCACGGCGTATCAATCCATAAAAGAGATTGCAGTAATGTCCCTAAAGATATATCAAAGGCGGGAGAACCTGAAAGATGGATACCTGCCCATTGGGCAAACGGCGGAAAAGAAAACTTTATCTCGACTCTGCAGATTACGGGTATTGATCGCGAAGGCATTCTTATTGACATTATGAACGCCATAAATAATATGCGTGTTGCCGTTCATTCTGTATCCGCTAAACAGACCAAAGAGGGAAACTGCATCATAGTTATTTCTATAAGCGCCGAAAGTGTTGAGCATCTGCGCAGTATAACCGCGCGACTCGAAAAGGTTTCAGGCGTATTCCATGTTGAGAGGTTAGGCAGATGAAAGCAGTAATTCAGCGTGTTAAGGAGGCCTCCGTTGCAGTCAACGGTAAAACCGTGGGTTCTTGCAAAGAAGGATATATGATTCTTTATTGCGCGGTAGAAGGGGATACCAAAGAGGATATTTCTTTGCTCGCCCGCAAGGTCGCAAATCTTCGCGTTTTTTGCGATAGCGAAGATAAAATGAATTTATCTATTCTTGATGTGAAGGGTGAAATTTTATGCATTTCACAGTTTACCCTTGCCGCCGATACCAAAAAAGGAAATAGACCTTCCTTTATATCGGCAATGAAACCCGATATGGCAAGCGAATATTATGATATTTTCTGTCAAGAACTTTTAAATAACGGCATCAATAAGGTGGAAAAGGGAATATTCGGTGAAGATATGAAGGTGTCCCTTATTAACAATGGTCCCGTAACCATTATCCTTGATACAGATGTCTGGAAAAGGAAAGATATCATATGAAAATATCCGTATTGGAAATAGGTAGTAGCCCTACAAATTGTTATTTGTTGCGTACCGATAAAGCGGCCGTCGTTATAGACCCGGGTGTCAAGGATAATCGTATCGATGCATTTTTAGAAGAAAATGCGGATAAAGAGAGACTGATTATTATTACCCACGCTCACTTTGATCACATAGGCGGCGCTGAAGAATTGCGTGAAAAATATGGGGTAAATATTCTTATCGGTGAAAAGGATAATGCCGCGCTTTCCGACCCTATTATTAACGAATCTATAAGATTCCGTGTTAATATTAACCCATTTGCCGCCGATAAAACTGTGGTTGATGGTGAAAAATTTGCGGTAGGCGATATTGAGTTTACCGCGATAGAAACACCCGGTCATACGGTGGGTAGCACCTGCTTTTATATTGATGGGATTCTTTTTACCGGAGATACACTATTTTGCCGAGGTATCGGTAGAAGTGATTTTCACGGCGGAAATCAGATGGAACTTATGCGTTCGCTAAAGCGAATTATAAATATGTTTCCTAAAAACACATCGGTTTTATCGGGGCACGGTCCCAAAACTACTATTGCCGATGAACTTATTTGGTTTGGATTTTAAAAATGAAACTTTGTAATATCGGTCATAATTTTGACTACGAAACCGAAAAGTTAATACGAATTTTTTTGCCCTTCGAAAAGATTGAGGTTTTACATACCGTAGAATCGGACGATAAGGTGGCTGTTTGCAGATTAGAGGAATATAATGATGGTGTAAAGATATCATCTCAACTTACCTTATCCGGTAAAACCGCTAACTTTTGTGAAGTTTTAAAGAGGCAGGAAAATGCCATCGAAACTTTCGAAAAGATTTGCGAAAGAACGGTCGCCACAACCCTTTTTGAATGTTTTTCGGAACTTATGGGATATAAATCGCCGTGGGGCATTTTAACGGGTGTGCGTCCCGCACGGCTTTTTTCAAGAACGGTAAAAAAGCTTGGGAGGGAAAAGGCACTTTGCCGTTTTGCCGATGACTTTAAGGTGAGCAAAACTAAAATCTCGCTTTGCGAAGAGGCGTATAGAAGTGAAAATGCTATAACGGAACTCTCGCAACCTGATTCTTTTAGTTTGTATGTTTCCATCCCGTTTTGCCCGTCAAGGTGTAATTATTGTTCCTTTGTTTCTCATTCGGTTGAAAAAGCAGGGGATTTAATTCCCGATTATGTTAGTCACCTTTGCCGAGAAATCGAAGTTACCGCAAATATGGTGACGGAACTGGGCCTTCGGCTTGAAACCGTGTATGTGGGAGGTGGCACTCCTACCGCTATTGATTCTCATCTGCTTAAAAAAGTTTTGGATGCTATAAATTTCAATTTCGATTTATCTTGTGTCCGCGAGTTTACCGTTGAGGCAGGAAGGCCCGATACGGTTACCAAGGAAAAATTAATGGTTATCAAGAATAGCGGCGCTACAAGAATAAGCATTAATCCTCAAACTATGAACGACGATGTGCTTATAAACATTGGCAGAAAACATACTGC
The DNA here is from genome assembly GCA_017441045.1 of Clostridia bacterium. The sequence continues at coordinate 10,614 of JAFSAK010000001.1, read as the reverse complement.
GCAACAAATGAGAGATGCCTTTAATTTGGCGCGGCAAATGGGATTCGATAATATCAATACCGATCTTATTGCCGGTCTTAAGGGTGATACCTTCGATAGTTTTTCAAAAACAGTAGAAGAAATTTTGGCTCTTGATCCCGAAAGCGTTACCGTTCATTCTCTCTCAATGAAAAGGGCATCTACTATTACGGTAAAGGGCGAATTCCCCGATATCAAAGCTGGCGCAGAGGCAACTTTAATGGTGGATTATGCTCGCAAACGGCTTACTGATGCGAAGATTAAACCGTATTATATGTATCGTCAGAGTAAAACCGTGGGCAACCTTGAAAATGTAGGTTATGCTAAAGAGGGAAAAGAGTGCCTTTATAATGTTTATATAATGGATGAAACCCATACGATACTCGCTTGCGGCGCATCGGCAGTAACTAAACTGCGTGAGCCCAATGGCGATAACATAGAACGAATTTTTAATTATAAATACCCTTATGAGTATATAAGCCGATTTGACGATATGCTTCAAAGGAAAAAAAGCGTAATTGATTTTTATAAAAAGTATAAATTAATCTGAAAGGAATGTGGATATGGATTTTTTTGATAATGCCATAAATAAGGCCAAAGAGGTAGTGGATATCGCCTATAAAAAAACCGAAGAGGTGGTTTTGACCGAAAAACAGAAGTTTGATATTGCATCCCTTAATTCTAAAATTGATAAGGATTATAAGGCATTGGGACAAATTTTCTATCAACTTTATAAGGATAATGAAGATATTCCCAATGATGCTAAAAATTTAATCAAGAATATCAATGAAAAAAAGTTAAAGATTAAAGAGTTGAAGGAAGAAATAGGGGAAACCAAAAATAAAGCGGTTTGTCCTCACTGTCAAAATTATATTCCCCAAAACGCAGTTTTTTGCAGTGTTTGCGGTGAAAAATTAAAGTAGGAAAATATGAATAAGAATTTAAAAATAGGTGTAATTGTTGCAGATATTGATGAATATCTGCCCTTTATAAAAGAAATAGAAAAATATTCACCCGAAAAGTATAACTTTTTTAAAAATGAGGGTGTAAAATTCAATATTAGCGATGCCAAAGTAATCTGTGTTCACTGCGGAATAGGTAAGGTTAATGCCGCTGCGGCTGCCGCAGTTTTATCCGATAAATGCGATATAATTCTCAATTTTGGTTTATCTGGCGGTATAAGCGGCGCAAGAAAAGGCGATATATGCTTCCCTGATAGATATTTAGAACACGACTTTAACCTAACGATGATTGGCTATAAGCCCTGCGAAAAACCGGGACAAGAGTATATTTATTCAGCCGATAAAAAATTACTCGGTTTGGCAAAAGATATTCTTTCGGGAATAAGCGGTACTGCGGCCTGCGGCGATAGATTTATATGCGATGATTCCGAAAGAGCGTTTTTAAAAGAAAACTTTGGCGCGGTTTCTTGCGATATGGAAACGGCGGCTATAGCATCCGTTTGTCATTTCGCCGAGATTCCTTTTATAGCTATAAGAAGAATCTCCGATGATGCGGGAAATGATGCCGCTCAAAGCTATACAGAAATGAATAAAAATGAGGGCGAAACCCTTAGCCGAACATTTCTAAAATATCTATGTTTTGTGTGTAAAAACTATTAAAAGCACAAGTTTTTGTGCTTTTTTGTGGTGAAAATATCTAATTTTTGTGAAATATTTTGATGAAAACATAAAATTTACTAAAAAACGGTTGATTTTTTTAAAACAATATGTTAAAAATATATAGTACGGTAATGGCGTTGCCCTTACCAACAGCGTTTCACAAAAATTTTTTGGAGGTTCAAAAATGAACAAGACAGAATTAGTAGCAGCCGTTGCTGCAAAAGCAGAGATTTCTAAGAAGGATGCCGAGAAGGCAGTTGCCGCAGTTATCGACTCTGTAGTTGATACTCTTAAGGCAGGCGATAAAGTTCAGCTCGTAGGTTTTGGTACTTTTGAAGTTCGCACCCGCGCTGCAAGAACCGGTATTAACCCCCGCACTAAAGAGACCATTAAGATTGCTGCTTCCAAGAATCCCGTATTCAAGGCAGGCAAAGCTCTTAAGGATGCTGTTGCAAAATAATTTTTGCGCTACTTAAAATTATAGACGGGCAATAACTGCTCGTCTATTTTTTTAGCATTGTGAGGTTTTTATGAGACTTGATAAATACTTAAAAGTGTCCCGCATAATTAAACGTCGCACGGTGGCAAATGAGGCCTGCGATGCGGGAAGGGTAGAGGTGAACGGCAAGGTAGCCAGAGCATCATATGATGTGAAGGTTGGCGATATTATAAATATTTCCTTTGGTACGAGGGATATTAAAATTGAAGTCACCGATGTGAGCGAAGTTATTCGCAAGGATGATGCCGTCTCTCTATATAAAATAGTAGAATAAGATTTACACCCCGTAAATATATTTAGATAGGGTAGAAAAGTTGTTTACCTGAGTTTAGATATATTTATGGGGTGTTTTATTTTGGAGGAAAATTAATCTTCTCAAAACATTATTGTTGAAGCAAGAAAGCATCTTGAAATTTCGGGGGTAAAGGATGTGCTTTCTTTCGATGAGGAGACCTTGCTTTTAGATTCGGTTATGGGCAAAATAACTGTAAAAGGCGAAGGTATGCATATTGAAAGTTTCAATACCACTACGGGTGATCTTACGGCATCGGGTAAGGTACACGCGGTAGTATATATGTCAGATGTGAAATCAGAAGGCGGATTCTTATCGCGCATTTTCAGATAGCTTATGTGGGAAATTAGTATTAATAATCAAATAATAACGTTTTTGCTTTCCTTGGTACTGGGGTGTGTATTGTGTGCCTTTTACGATACTTTCCGATCAATAAGAAAGGTTGGATTTAATTCTTTCACTGCTACGTTTATTTCTGATTTGGTATTTTGGATTGTATCGGGCTTTATAACATTTTTGTTTCTTATAGCCAGAACAAACGGAGCGCCCAGAGGGTATGTTTTTTTAACGGCACTGATGGGATTTATTATTTTCAGAGCAACGCTATCAAGGTTTTGGATAGGCATTTTAGTGTTTTTGATAAAAAATATTGTAGGATTTTTAAGGTTTATTTATACTTGGTTTTATCGCTTTTGGGATAAAACCACTTATCTTTTACACAAACTTTTGTTAAAAATTATTAAAAGAGGTAAAAGATGGCTTCAAAAGTTAAAAAAACTCTTGAAATATAGGTATAATATGTTATATACTAAAAGAAATGTAAAAACTTCACGGAACGGAGATGAGGATTATGGCACAGGGGCAAAAAAAGCGTAAGAGCGTTATTTTGCGATTGTTGGTTATCGGCGTTGCAGGTTATATGATTTTTAATGTTCTATCCCTTTATAGCACCCTTAATGAAAGCCGTAAGACTTTGGCTCAGCTTGAGGAAACCTCTGATAAAAAGCAGGCCGAGATTTCCGAACTTAAAGAACTTCTCCAAAATGGGTCGCAGGCCGATATAATCGAAAAAGCGGCAAGGGAACGGCTTGGATATGTTTACTCCGATGAAGTTATATATATTGATATTTCTGGCAAATAACAGGGGGCACTTGCATTCTTATGGAGTTTAAAATTGGGGAAATCTATCAAGGCAAAATCACAGGCATCACCAAATTCGGCGTATTCGTGGATTTGGGCGATAACACTTCGGGTATGGTACATATTTCGGAGGTTGCCCGTTCCTTCGTTAACGATATTAATGAGCACGTTAAAATGGGCGAAGAGGTTAAGGTAAAGGTTCTTTCTATCAGTGATGAGGGTAAAATAGCCCTTAGCATCAAGAAAGCTTTGGAACCCGAAAGAAGTGAAAATGGCGGTAAGCCGAGGGAAAGAAGACCTCGTCAACCGCAGGTTATCGATAGTTCATATACTTGGACTGCCAAGAGAAGTGAACCCGAAGATTTTGAAGATATGATGAACCGTTTTAAACAAACGAGTGACGAAAAGTTCTCCGATTTAAAACGAAAAAATCCGGAAACACGCCGTTCTAAGCGTGGAGCTAATGTAAGATAAAACAAAGGGCGGTTTTACATTTTGTTTGTGAGACTGTCCTCTTTTTTTAGTGAAGGGATAATATGAAGGAAATTAATGTTGCATTAATTGAAAATGCGGTAGCAAAACTTTGTATAGAATCAAATAAAGATTTACCGCGGGATATTAAGGATGGAATATGCGACGCCAAGTGCAATGAGTGCAATGCTCTTGCAAAATCAGTTCTTAGCGAGTTAGTAAAGAATCTGGAAGCATCAAAAGAACTCGATATTCCGATTTGTCAGGATACGGGTATGGCGATTGTGTTTCTCGAAATAGGTCAGGATGTTCACCTTGTCGGCGGCGATATTTATGAAGCCATTAACCGCGGCGTTGCCAAAGGTTATACCGAGGGGCTTTTGCGCAAATCGGTTGTTGGTGACCCATTGAGAAGGAAAAATACCGATGATAATACCCCCGCCGTAATTCACACTCGAATTGTTAGTGGCGATGAGGTCAAAATTACGGTTGCGCCAAAAGGTTTTGGCAGTGAAAATATGAGCGGCATAAGAATGCTAACCCCATTTGATTCAAGACAAGGTGTTATAAATGCAGTTTTAGAAATAGTGAAAAACGCTTCCGATAATCCTTGTCCGCCTATGGTCATAGGTGTGGGTATCGGCGGTGATTTCGAGCAGTGTGCCTATCTTTCGAAAAAAGCGTTGTTGAGAAAAATATCAGAAAGAAATAGCGACCCTTATTATAAAGAACTTGAAGAAGAGATTTTAGATTTGGTAAACGAACTAAATATTGGCCCTCAGGGCTTTGGAGGAAATACTACCGCCTTGGCAGTCAATATTGAAACCGCGCCCACTCATATAGCGGGTCTTCCCGTGGCGGTTAATATCGGATGTCACGTTACCAGACATAAGTTTATGGTGATAAAATGAACGAAAAAATAAATTTAGTTGCCCCTTGCATCTTCGGTATAGAAAGTGTTGCCGCAGATGAATTTAAAAGAATGGGCTTTACGGATGTTACGGTTGAAAACGGCAGAGTTCTTTTGTCGGGAGATTTTAATATGTTGGCGAGAGCCAATATTAATTCTCGTTTTGCCGAGAGAATTCTTATAAATATGGGGCAGTTTACTGCAACAAGTTTTACGGAACTTTTTGATAATGTTAAGGCAATTCCTTGGGAAAATTATATCGGTCGCGATGATGCATTTCCCGTAAAGGGTTGGAGTAACGAATCGGCGCTTCATAGCATACCCGACTGTCAGTCCATAATTAAAAAAGCCATCGTTTCCCGACTTGGTGAAAAATACGGCATAAATTGGTTTAGTGAAACCGGCCCCGAATATAGAGTAAGATTTTCCATAAGAAAAGATTTAGTTACTATGATGATTGATACATCGGGTGACGGACTTCATAAAAGGGGATACCGCAGAAATTCCAATGATGCGCCACTTAAGGAAACACTTGCCGCCGCTATGTGTGACTTGGCGCGCATCTATCCCGATACAAAACTCTACGATCCGTTTTGCGGTAGCGGTACCATTTTAATTGAGGCCGCTTTGATGGCCACAAAAACTGCCCCCGGTCTTCGCCGATACTTTGCGGCGGAAAGATTTGCATCTATTCCGAAAACCGCTTGGCAGCAGGAAAGAATGCGGGCGCAGGACAATATTCTTCATAATATTGATTTTGAAGGTATTGGTTTCGATATTAGCCCCGACTGCGTGGAACTCACCCTTGCAAATGCTAAAAAAGCAGGCGTTGAAAAATATGTAAAGGCGGCTGTTGGCGATGTGAGAAATTTTAGTATATCTCACGATAGAAGTTTGCTTATCACAAACCCGCCTTACGGTGAACGACTTTTAGACATCAAAGAGGCGGAAACCCTTTATAAAATAATGGGCGAACGCTTCATTAAAGAGCAGGGAAAGAAATATTTTATCATCAGTCCCCACGATGAGTTTGAAAAACTCTACGGAAGCGAAGCCGATAAAAGAAGAAAACTTTATAACGGAATGATAAAGTGTCAGTTGTTTATGTATTTTAAAAATAAATGAGGAATTTAAATGAGATATCTGTTTTTTATAAATCCCGTTGCCGGCAAAGGCAAAGGGCAGGAGAAAATTGCGGAATCAATCAAGAATTATTTTAAAGAAAATGGCGGCGATTACCGTATAATAGTTACAGAACATAAGGGCCACGCTCAAAAACTTGCCAAAATCGAAGCCGAAACGGGCGAACAAATTACGATGTTTGCTTGCGGCGGTGAGGGAACTGTCTTCGAAGTTTTAAATGGCGTTGTAGGATATGATAATGTGACTTTAGGTGTGCTTCCTTGCGGCTCTGCTAACGATTTTCTTAAATACTTCGGTGAATCTAAATCCTTTTTAAAAATAGATTCTCAAATGAATGGCGGAAGTGTTGAGATGGATATTATTAAGGCAGGGGATTACTATTGCCTTAACGGTTGCTCGGTGGGTATGGATGCGGTGGTGGCCAGAGAAATGTCTACCTTTAAAAAATGGCCTCTTGTTTCCGGCTCTTTTGCGTATACTCTCGCTATTGTAAAAACATTTTTGGGCAAACTCGGTATAACCGCCAATATTTCTGTTGATGGTGAAAAACCGCAAAAGAAAAATTGCCTATTTGCCGTTGTTGCTAACGGCCCTTATTATGGCGGAGGATTTATGGGCGCTCCCGATGCAGTGCCTTTTGATTCTAAACTGGATTTTACTCTCGTAGACAATATACCCAAGTCAAAAATACTTAAATTTATTGGTCTATATAAAAAAGGGTTACATAAAATCCTTGATTGCTGTCATATTAAAAACTGCGGCAGCATGGATTTTACTGCCGATAAACCCATACCCGTTAACCTTGACGGAGAAATAATCGAAACCGCAAAAATGCATTTTGAAATAATAAAAAAAGGAATAAAATTTAATCTTCCCAAAGAGGTTTTTAACAAAGTGTTAATAAAAGTTTAAATGTTTTCAACCTTGTTGACTTTTAATATTTTTTGGATATAATTAGTAAATGTAAATTCTTTTGATAAATTGGAGGAAAATAAGATGATCATTAAACCTTTGGCTGATAATGTGGTTATTAAATCAACCAAATCTGAAGAAACCACCAAAAGCGGAATCGTACTTACATCTGCTTCCAAAGAAAAACCCCAGATTGCAGAAGTAGTAGCGGTAGGCCCCGGCGGTATGGTTGACGGTAAAGAAATCCCTATGACTGTTAAGGTGGGGGATAAGGTTATTGCCGCCAAATATTCAGGTACCGAAATCAAACTCGATGATGAGGAATATACCATTCTTCATATTTCTGATATTCTTGCAGTTGTGGAATAATAGAGAGGAGTAATTAACTATGGCTAAAAATATTATTTTCGGTGAGGATGCCCGTAAATCTTTGCAGATGGGCGTGGATAAACTCGCCAATGCAGTTAAAGTAACCCTTGGTCCCAAGGGAAGAAATGTTGTTCTTGATAAGAAATATGGCGCTCCCCTTATCACTAATGATGGCGTTACCATTGCAAAGGAAATTGAACTCGACGATCCCTTTGAAAATATGGGCGCTCAACTTGTCAAGGAAGTTTCTGTTAAAACCAATGATGCCGCCGGCGATGGTACTACCACCGCTACCGTTCTTGCTCAGGCACTTATTGCCGAGGGTATGAAGAATGTTGCCGCAGGCGCTAATCCTATGGTTGTTAAGAAGGGTATCAAAACTGCTGTCGATACCGCTATTGCTTCTATAATTGAGAATTCCAAAAAGGTTTCTTGCAGCGATGATATCGCAAGAGTTGCCACCGTTTCATCGGGAGATGAAGTTATCGGTAAGCTTATTGCTGAAGCAATGGAAAAGGTATCTGCCGATGGAGTTATAACCGTTGAGGAATCCAAGACCGCCGAAACTTATACCGAGGTTGTTGAAGGTATGCAGTTTGATCGCGGATATATCACTCCCTATATGGTAACCGACTCCGATAAGATGGAAGCCGTTATTGATGATGCCTTGCTTCTTATAACCGATAAAAAGATTTCTAATATTCAGGAAATTCTTCCTCTCCTTGAACAAATTGTTCAGTCGGGCAAGAAACTCGTTATTATTGCAGAAGATATCGAGGGCGAAGCCCTTTCAACCCTTATTGTAAATAAACTCCGCGGAACCTTTACATGCGTTGCAGTTAAGGCCCCCGGTTTTGGAGACAGAAGAAAAGAAATGCTTCGTGATATCGCCATCCTTACAGGCGGCGAGGTTATCTCCGAAGAATTAGGCCTTGAACTTAAAGATGCTAACCTTTCGCAACTCGGCAGCGCCCGTCAGGTTAAGGTTACTAAAGAAAATACTGTTATTGTTGACGGCGCAGGCAATGCAGATGAAATCAAGGACCGTATTAACCAGATTAAGAATCAGATTGTTGATACAACCTCTGAATTCGATCGCGAAAAACTACAAGAGCGTCTTGCCAAACTTTCAGGCGGTGTTGCAGTTATCAAGGTTGGCGCCGCTACCGAAATAGAAATGAAAGAAAAGAAGCTTCGCGTTGAAGATGCTCTTTCTGCTACCAAAGCCGCAGTAGAAGAGGGAATAGTAGCAGGAGGCGGCGTCGCTCTTCTCAATGCTATCCCCGCAGTTGCCGCCGCGGCAGAAAAATGCGAAGGTGATGAAAAGACCGGTGTTAAGATCGTTCTTAAATCTCTTGAGGCGCCCATCCGTCAAATCGCTTTCAATGCGGGTATTGAGGGCTCGGTTATTGTTGATAAGATAGTAGCCAGTGGTAAGGTGAACTTCGGATTTGATGCCTATAGCGAAACCTATACCGATATGATTGAAGCCGGTATTGTGGACCCCACAAAAGTTACCCGTTCTGCACTTGAAAACGCAGCAAGCGTAGCATCTATGGTGCTAACTACCGAAAGTTTAGTTGCAGATAAACCTGAGGATGTTGCCGCCGCTAACGCTGCCGCCGCAGCTGCCGCAGCACAGGGTGGAATGTACTAATTTTCAAAGTTAAATTTAGGTTTTAAAAAATTAACCCCGATTTGTTAAAAAAACATTGACAAATCGGGGTTTTAATGTTATCATACAGTAGTATGCGGAATTGTGCGCAATTTTGCTATACTAAATATTAAAGAAAGGAGTAATGTAATAGTGCCTACCTTTAACCAGTTAGTTCGCAACGGCCGTGAGACAATCGAAAAGAAGGCCAAGGCTCCAGCTCTTTTAAAGGGTTATAACTCTATGAAGCGTCAGCCCACCGATAACGATTCTCCCCAGAAGCGTGGCGTATGTACTGCAGTTAAAACATCCACACCTAAGAAACCTAACTCTGCTCTTCGTAAAATTGCGAGAGTTCGTCTTTCCAACGGAATTGAAGTTTCTGCTTATATTCCCGGAATCGGACACAATTTGCAGGAGCACTCGGTTGTTCTTATTCGTGGCGGACGTGTTAAGGACCTCCCCGGTGTGCGTTACCACATCGTAAGAGGAACTCTTGATACCCAGGGTGTTGCTAACAGAATGCAGAGCCGTTCAAAATACGGCGCAAAACGTCCAAAAGCAGGTGCGAAGTAATTTTTAAGTAGATGACGAAATCTCTGCTGTGAACAAGCAGCGGCTTATATATAAATTATATTCGCCTTGCTTGGTGCCCACGAGACTTTTGTCGCTCGAGTACCTATGATATCATTATTATGAAGGAGGGAAGCAAAGTGCCAAGAAGAGGCTTTATTGCTAAACGTGATGTATTACCGGATCAGGTTTACAATTCAAAGATCGTAACTCGTCTTATCAACAACATTATGCTTGACGGTAAGAAGGGCGTAGCTCAGAAGATAGTTTACGGTGCATTTGATATCATCACCGAAAAAACCGGAAAGGATCCCCTTGAGGTGTTTGATACTGCGATGGAAAATGTTATGCCGCAGTTAGAGTGTAAGGCAGTTCGTAAGGGCGGCGCCACTTATCAAGTACCTTTCGAGGTTCGTCCTGAAAGAAAGCAGACCTTAGCTCTGCGTTGGCTGACTACATTCAGCCGTGCTCGTTCCGAGCGCACAATGAAAGAGCGTCTTGCAGCTGAAATTCTTGATGCAGTTAACGGTATGGGTAATGCTGTTAAGAAGCGTGAAGAAATGCACAGAACTGCAGAAGCTAACAAAGCATTCGCTCACTACAGATGGTAATTCTGAAATAATTATACTGATTTTTTTGTTATCCGCAGTATGCGGACAAGGAGGATTATATGCCAAGAAAGGTATCTCTTGATATGACAAGAAATATTGGTATCATGGCCCACATTGACGCCGGTAAAACCACCACTACTGAGCGTATCCTTTTCTATCCCGGTATTAACCGTAAGATGGGTGAAACTCACGACGGCGGCGCCACCATGGACTGGATGGAGCAAGAGCAGGAGAGAGGTATCACAATCACCTCTGCTGCTACTACCTGCTTCTGGAAAGACCATCGTATCAATATTATCGACACTCCCGGACACGTTGACTTCACCGTTGAAGTTCAGCGTTCACTCCGTGTACTTGACGGTTCTGTAACCGTTTTGTGCGCAAAGGGCGGTGTTGAACC
>JAFSAK010000022.1 GCA_017441045.1 Clostridia bacterium | reverse complement strand
TGGGGCGATGCTGTGTTGCGGTTATAAATCTTTTAGGTAACGCCTTTATGGAAAGGCAGGAATCAACGAATCCCTTTGATGCTGCAGACCAACTTATCGAAAGGGCTAAAAATGACGGCGCAAAAATAATAGTAGTGGATTTTCACGCTGAAGCCACGGGCGAAAAGCGGGCTATGGGACTTTATCTTGATGGTAAGGTTTCGGCCGTTTTCGGCACACATACCCATATTCCTACCGCCGATGCGCAGATTTTGCCAAATGGCACAGGATATATCACCGACCTTGGTTTTACGGGGGTTATTGATTCCATACTCGGCGTTAAAAGTTCTATTATTATAAACCGTTTAAAATCAGGTGGCTGCGAAAAATTCGAAGCCGCCGAGGGTAAATGCACCCTAAACGGATGCATTTTCGATATTGATGATAAGGGGCTTTGCAAAGAAGTAAAGCAGATAATTTTAAAGGAGGGTGAATTTTGAAGATTAAAAAGTTAATTTGTATTTTACTCTCCCTCACCCTGCTTCTTAGTTTTACGGGTTGTAAAAGTGGTAAAAAAGATAAGGATAAAAACGATAGCCAAAGTGAAAAAGGTGTAACCGCCAGTTTGCTCTATTGCAAATCCGATACATTTAACCCCTATACTGCAAAAACCGAAATTACCCGCGGACTTTGCGGATTGGTTTTTGAGCCGCTTATTAAGCTCGATAATCAATTCAATGTAGTAAACCGCCTTGCAAAAGAAATCGAGAACGAAGAAAAGGTATGGAAGGTTAAACTTATAGACACTAAGTTTTCCGATGGCACGCCGCTTACGGCAGAGGATGTTGTTTACTCATATAATTTAGCAATAAATTCCCAAACCACCCACGCCTCCACTCTTTCATCCGTAGAATCGGTTATGGCGGAAAATTCCAAAACGGTAGTTTTCACCCTTAAAAGAATTGATAATTATTTTTCTAACCTTTTAAGTTTCCCCATCATAAAGGCAAACTCCGATACCCTCATAAATTCAGATGGTGTTGCCGCCGCGCCCATAGGTTGCGGAAGATATATATTTGATGCATCGCAGTCACTTTTAATAGAAAATAAAAACTATTTCGGCGTTTCGGGACAGATAAAAATGATTAAACTTATCGATGCCCCCGACCCTGATGCCGTTTCTCACTATGTTGAAATCGGCGCTTCCGACCTTTATTATTCCGATTCCGCATCGGGCGATATTGTGAGGATGAGCGGCAAACGTACGCAAGTTAATCTCAACAATCTGGTTTTTATAGGAATCAATTCCGCATACCCCGAACTTAAAAACAAAAATATCCGCTACGCCATCTCTGCGGCCCTCGACCGAAATAAGATTTGCCGCAATGCTTTTTACAATAATGCAGTGGCCGCTACCGGCTTTTTTAACCCGCTTTTTGATGATGCCAAGCCATATCAAACCATAGATAATACTCCAAATCTCAAAATAACAGTTGAGAATTTTAGCCAAATAGGTTATAATAGTTTAGATGAAGAAGGTTTTCGTCTTAATTCATCGGGAAGAAGAGTTCATTTTACTTTGCTCGTAAATGAAGAAAATCAATCCCGAGTTATTGCGGCGGAACTTATAAAGGAACAACTCAAATCGGTTGGAATTGAAATAACCGTCGTAAAGAAATCTTACGAGCAATATATGGCGGCTTTATCCCAAAACGCATTTCAACTTTATTTAGGCGAAATCAATGTTCCGAATAATATGGATCTTTCCGGATTGGTGATTCCAGGCGGAAGCGCCGCTTTTGGTGTTTTCGGTGAGATGGTTAAAATCGAAAACAATGAGGATGCGGTAAATTCCGAAGGAAAAACCGTTGAAGTTTTAAAAACCTCTATCCAGAATGTTATAGAAGGGTTTTATGAAGGCAAGGATTCCATCGGATCGGTTGTGAGTGTTCTTTTAACCGAAATGCCTCAAATCCCCCTTTGTTACAGACAAGGCGTGTTATTTTATGATTCGGAAATAGAAAGCGGTGTTAACGCTTCTGCGGATGACATATATCTTTCTATCGAAGAATATTCATATAAGAAATAAATCAGGAGGATTATTATATGATTGCTTATGAAACCAGAACAGGTAAAATAACCTTTTCCGAAAGCTATCTTTCAAAACTTATTGGTCACGAAGTAACCTCCTGCTTCGGTGTTGTTGGTATGACCCCCAGCAACAACAAGCAGAAATTACTCGGTGTTTTTTCAAAGGATCAAGCCGTTGATACAGGCATCAAGGTTACGGGCAATACCGATACCGTTGATGTTGAAATTCATATTGTTGTAATTTACGGTATGAATATCAATGCCATCGCCGCCAGTATCACCGAGAAGGTACGATATGCCGTTAAAGAAAATACGGGTATCACAGTAAATAGAGTTGTTGTCAAGGTTGACGGCATTAAAGAAGAGTAATACTTATTTGCCTTCGTAATAAGGAGTGTTTATTTTTGATTAACGGTAATACGCTTCGCGATGCGATTATATCCGCCGCGAATAATCTTTCAAACTATCGTAAACAGGTCGATGACCTTAATATCTTCCCCGTTCCCGATGGTGATACGGGCACAAATATGTCTATGACTATTGCTAATTCCGTAAGAGAACTCGAAAAACTTGAGGGCGCATCTGCGGGTAAAGTTGCCTCGGTTAATGCCTCTGCGCTTTTAAGAGGCGCGCGCGGTAACTCGGGCGTTATCACCTCACTTCTTTTCAGAGGTTTTGCCAAAGGAATCGGCAATGATGAATATGTAACTGCAGAAAATATCGCAAAGGCCTTTAAAGAAGGTGTTGATGCGGCTTATAAGGCAGTTATGAAACCCACCGAGGGAACTATTCTTACTGTTGCACGAATCGCTTCCGAAAAGGCAACCGCCGCATATCAAAACGGCGGCGATGAACTTGCCGTTTTCGGCGCCGCTATTGAGGGCGCCAACGAAGCTTTGGCGCAGACCCCCGAACTTTTGCCTGTTCTTAAAAAGGCAGGAGTTGTAGATGCGGGCGGTAAAGGTTTCGTGCTTATTCTTGACGGTATGATGTCGGTGTTTAAAGACGGCGTTATGATTGCCTCTAAAAACGCTACTGCAGATATTCCCGAAGAGGAAGAAGAATCCAGAAATGCCGCAGGTGAATTTGATACCGAAATCACCTTCACCTACTGCACCGAGTTTATCGTAAACCGCAGCAGTGAAGTTGAAAAAGAGCCCGCAGAACTCAGGGCTTATCTTGAAACTATCGGTGACTGCGTAGTAGTTGTTGACGATGATGAAATCATTAAGGTTCACGTTCATACAGACCACCCCGGCAACGCCATTGAAAATGCGCTTACCTTCGGTTCCCTCGTTCACCTTAAGATAGAAAATATGCGCGACCAACACGAAAGAGCAAAACATGATGCTCAAAACGCCCAGAAGAAACCCACCAAGAGTGCCGACCTCAACGAAACCATCAAACCCGTTGAGATTACAAAGCCCGTTGGTTTTGTATCGGTTTGCGCAGGTGACGGTATAGCATCTTTATTCGGTGATTTAGGCGTTGATACCATCGTTAGCGGCGGTCAGACTATGAACC
>JAFSAK010000021.1 GCA_017441045.1 Clostridia bacterium | reverse complement strand
TGACGAATTAAAGTAAAATATTTCACTAGTTAACTTAAAATAAAAATAATTAAATCGAAGTAAAGGAAAAATAATTAATTGCAATTGCTGATTCAAACACATATAATATATAGTGTTATTTAGTGGATAGCAAGGAGCGAGCAATAGCAACTTTAGGCAAATTTTATATTTTACCCCTACCCCCAATTATACAAAATATCCATTTTGTATAATTGACTATCCTTTATTTTGCGGCAGACAAATCTTGCCTACCGTCAATTACTCGCAAAGGTCTATTTTTCCCTTGCCCATAGGGATAGCAATTTTGCTTACAAAATGCCTGTTTTGTTAAATTCAAGGGTTATACTCCTTTCGGCTTTAAAATTACCTCAACGAGTATATTATACCTCCAAAAGCGGCATTTGTCAAACATTACGGATTACCGTAAATTCTTGAAGTTCTTTCGTTTGGTGACCACATCGGCCATGGCGTAAAGCATAGTCACAGCTTCGTCACTATGATTAAGAAGCTTTTGAATCTTCTTCAAATTGCCGCACTTGGCATATTCCTCAACGGCATAAACCTTCCGCAAACTATGCGGAGTGATATTTTCTTTTACATTAAATGCCTTCGCAACCCTCTTTAAATCCTTGAAAACGGCTTGGCGGGTGCGGTGCTTTCTGCCGTTTAAGCGGTGCTCAAAAACATAATGTTGACCACTGCACGCGATACAACGGTCTTGGATTTCCTTCGGAAGATATATTTTTTTGGTCTTCCCGGTCTTCTCTTCCCTGACGGTAAACTTCTGCTTTTTAACCTGTTCGCTTTTGAGAGCCAGAACGTCATTTATACGTAATCCCGTAATCATAGATACCTCACAAGCAAGGCGGTTTTCAGGGTAAAGAGAAGCTAGTATATGTACTATCTCACCCTTTGGTTTCCACTCACTACGCAAATTATCACCTCCTTTTAACTTTCCAAAAAGTGTTAACTCATTTTAAACCCCTACATTTTTCCGCATAATAAAGCGGTTTGTAGGGGTTTTGTTAAGGTAATCAGTGTTAATACTAGCGGAAAAATCTACGGTCGTATACGACCGTATACGAATGTATACTTATAATTACAATTAAAACTATAATTAAAATTATAATTTATATTATAATTAGAATTACGGAAGTTAGAATTACGGAAGAAGGTGCTCCGCAGGAGCCAAACTCCCCCCCGCCCCTCGAACTTCGAGGGGGGCGCGACTCAATGCGATGGGAATTTAGTCGCTATTTAAAGTTTCTTCGAACTTATCCATATCATATGCGGCAAAACCGCCCGCCTTTTTCTTTTTCTCTTCTTCCTTCTTCTCATAACGCTTGCGGATGTTTTCCTCGTTCTTGCGGCATTTCTCAAGATATTTTTCCTTATCTCTGTCAATGTAGGTTATCATATAGTCAAAAACATCCCGCACGCTTATATCAACATCTGAAGAAGTAATCTTACCGGAAACATAGTTGAAGATACTGTCCAAAAGTATTCCCTTCTGTTCAAGTGTAAAATTCTTAAAAAGCAGTTGCCAATCGTAGTAGAGGATGAAACTATTTATTTCTTTCATTTGTCATATCCTCCAAGAGCTTATTTGTAACTTTGCTACGGATAGAAAATAGAAGTTTCTCATCCTCTACAGGTAAAAGACGGCGAACTTCTAAAACGCAAAAAACTGCTAAAATATCGTGTAAAAGTTTCAATTCTTTAAGTTTAAACATAAAAATCCCTCTTTTTTTGAATTTAATTTGTACGGCTAATGCCTTTATCGCATCCTTGCCGATATTTTTAGGAAGGCAACTGCCGTTCCATTTCCAACGGCTTATGCCCTCAAAAAATATCGGCGTTCTTTACTCTTAACGGCGAATCATTAAACGGGCGAGGGACCACCCTATGATATCGCCTATTCGCAAAGAACCAAATCAAAAGGAATGCGCGCTCGAAAGTGGGCGCGATTTCCTTTGTCATCGCTAAAATAGCCCACTGGGCTATTTTCCCCTTTCGCTCCGATCGGCGCATAAATCGTCTCGAATTCCCTGCGGAATTCGGGGCGGGGTCGCCCTCGCGATTTATCGCGCCTGCGCGCCCGCGCCTATGCCGTCCCGCTTTTGTCGGCCCCGCGCTTCGTTGCTCATTAGCGGGGATTTCCGTCTTATTGCAAGGGTCAAGATAAAGGCCTTCGGCCCCCTTGCAATCGCTCCAATCCCCGCTATTCTCTGCCTCGCTCCCCCGCCTAGATTTTTTTGGCAGCATAACTGCTAAGTAATGGGCGGCGGCGCTCCGAAAGGGCGGGGCTTAAATGCCGTGCCCTTCGGGTCTCGGCATTTAGGGGGCAGCGTTCCTCGCCCCGCCCTTTCTTTAATTTTGCGCTAAAGCGCAAAAGAATTATGACCCCCGGATTTCAAAAGACCCGGAACTGCAGCGCGGTTCCGGACCTCCCAATGTGATTCCTGATATGATCATTGATTTCTTTCGCGGATTCTGTCCCTTATCTTTCTGGCGATCCTCCCCGCTCTCCTGATCTCTGGCCGCGCAAACTCCCTGGTCGCCACGCCCTTATCCGC
>JAFSAK010000020.1 GCA_017441045.1 Clostridia bacterium | reverse complement strand
GTCTTTTGATGGCGGCGGTTTTACTGCTTCCGTCTATTGCCGCCATACTTTCCAATACCCGACTTTCAGATACACTTCTCGGCTGGAGCGCCATAACCTACGGAAAAGAGCAGATATATCTTAATGTTTTGCAGTGTTTCTTCTTCCCGCCCGATATACCCGCCCGTCCCGTATTTTTCCCCGAGGCCAATGTGAAATGGTCATCTTTGGGCGGATGGTTGCCCCTATTTAGTATGATAGGTGTATGCGGATTTTTAATCGGCAAAAAGGGGCATTGGTTAAGGCGAATAATTTGTATCTGCGCCCTCTTTGCTATGGTGCCTATTCTCAATAGCGCATTTTATGCCTTTAATTCGGCATATTACGCCCGTTGGTTTTATATGCCCGTTCTTATGATGTGTCTTGCGACGGTTATGCTCTTTGAGGATAACGCCCCCGAAATCAAATCGGGATTCAGGTGGACCGCGGTCATAACCCTTGCCTTTGCTCTCGTTATCGGATTTTTCCCGCGAAAAAACAGTGAGGGCGAAATCATTTACGGACTTTATACAAATAGCGAAACCTTAACCTATAAGGCAAGATTTTTTGTTTCGGTAGCAATAGCGATAGTATCGCTTATCGTTGCATATTTATTGCTGCGGCTTTTAAGGAAAAACCGCGTAGCGTTTATAAAATCGGCAGTCGCTTGTACGGCCATAATCGCCGTAATATTCGGCAATGTTTATATCTATACCGGCAGACAACATTCCCATAATATAGATGAGGTTGTTATCGACCGTCTTATAGAAGGCGACCTCGATTTAGAGGATGAAAGCAACTTCAGAATAGATGTTTATGACGGTATGGATAATACGGCAATGTATCTGGGTTATCCATCTATAAACGCTTTTCATTCGGTAGTGCCCGGCTCTTTGATGGAGTTTTACAGCAGTATCGGAATTGAGCGTGATGTTGCTTCCCGCCCCGATACGAAATACGATGCGCTTCGCAATCTTTTGTCGGTTAAATATCTTATAAATGCTACCTGCGATGATAGTTTTGTGGATGAAAACGGGGAAACCTTGATGGCGGGATATAAGTATCTTGATACTAAAAGCGGATACTATATCTACGAAAATCAAAACTATATTCCCTACGGATTTTCTTATGAGTATTATATGGATGAGGATACCTTTGAGTCCTATGATGATGCTACGAAAACCCGTATGATGCTCAAGGCCATTTTGCTTACCGAAGAACAGATAGCAAAATACGATGGCATTTTAAAGAATATAAGCGATTTGTGGAAAGAACCCGTTCCCGTAGAGCCCCCCGAATATGTGGGTTCCGATCCTCTGGCCGATTCTATGGGATATGTTGATAGCGTTATAACCGATTCCACCACCGATACCGAATCCTTGCCTTCAGCGGAAATTCCCGAAGAACAGGAAACACCTATGTCTATCGCCACGAATGATGAACAGATGACTATTGACAGTAGCCGCCTTTCCGAAACGAGCGCCTATGAATTCTCGGTGGATAAAGATGGATTTACCGCCAAGGTTAAAAGGGATACCACCTCTTTGGTTTTCTTCTCTGTGCCTTACGAAGAAGGTTGGTCGGCAACGGTGGACGGTGTTAAGACCTCTATAGAAAAGGTTATGAATGGCTTTATGGCGGTTAAGGTGGATAAAGGGGATAGCGTTATAAGATTTAACTATGAAACTCCCGCCCTTTCACTTGGCGTCGAGATTTCTATGATGGCGTGGCTTATCTTCTTAATCTACTTTATCGTGTGTTCCGTTTACTATAAAAAGCATCCTATAAGTAACGAATATCCCGAGGGCGAAGAACTTATACAAAAATGGCACAAAGCGGAACTTGCCGATATAGCGAAGGAATATATGGCAGAAAAAGATGGGGAAGAAAAGCCCGATATTCTCGATGATATTCCTGCCATAAATGAGGTTAAAAACTTCGATATAGGCGAAAAGGAAAGTTTTGAAGGCGGATTTAAAATCGACCTTTCCGCTTTTAACGAAAAAGATGATACTTGACAAATAAAAATTTAGTGCTAAAATAAAGTTAAATAAATTTTCGGGAGCTGAATGAAGTTCGGCTGAGAGGAAGGCGCCAAGAAATTGGCTATGCTTCGACCGGTAACCTGATGCGGATAATGCCGCCGTAGGAAAAATTGCAATATGCAAGATTTTGCCGCAGGTTATCGCCTGCGGCTTTTGTTTTGATTGGATTTTGATTAAACAAAGGTCGTAAGGCGATAATAAACCTTACTCCCCGAAGGAAAAGAGGAAAATATGAAAAACGCAAAAAACACAACCCTTAAAATCTGCCTTTCGGCAATCTTTATTGCCCTTGGCACAGTACTCAGTATGTTTAAACCTATCGAAATGCCCTTAGGCGGCGGCGTTACCATCATGAGTATGGTGCCCATCGCTATGATGGTGATAATGTTGGGTACAAAATGGGGCTTTCTCGCCACATTTGTTTATTCTCTTATACAGTTAGCGCTTTCTTTTGTTGAGGTTATGGGTTGGGGCCTTACCCCTGCAAGTATTATAGCCACATTTTTAATTGATTATATCCTTGCATATACCGTTCTCGGTTTTGCGGGAATTTTCAGAAGAAGAGGTACTTTTGGTATAGTTTTGGGAGTTGCCCTCGCCGTGTTTTTAAGATTTGTATGCCACTTTATTACGGGCGGAGTTGTTTTCGATATCTGGTGCGAATGGGATAATGCATGGTGGTATTCTTTCTGCTATAACGGAGCGTATATGTTGCCCGAACTTGTTATAACTGCCGTATTATCGGCCCTTGTTTTCAAGGTGCCGCAAATCAAAAGATATATCGCATAAAATAAGAAAAGAACCTTTCACTCGAAAGGTTCTTTTTTTACTATTTAACTTTGATTTCTATTGCGGCAGAAAGTAGTCCGTCAGCAGAAGCTATGAGTTTAAGGTTCTCGTTTGTATTGCCGAGTTTAACGGCAATACCGATTCTGCCTGCCCTCATTTTTCTTTCGGATTTAAAGATGGTATCGGTTTCCGAAACATCGCTTCCCGTTGAATAAACGAAGCAGTCACCCAAGGTTTCGAAGTTAACAAGGGGAGAGGCATCGGGAACGGGATTTCCCTTTTCATCTTCAACGAAGCAGGAAACAATGCATAAATCCTTGCCGTTGGCTTCTATATCCATAGTGTCCTGAACAAGTTTCAAACGGTAAGAGTTGCCCGAGGTTATCTGTTTATCCTCGGCAACCTGAACGCCGCCTATATAGCCCTTGCAAAGAAGCGTACCCGCTTCAAAGGGAATATTCTTATAAATGGCGGTAAAGGGCTCTGTTTCTTCGCTTAAAATAAGTTTTCCGTTAAGATAAAGTTCTACCTTTTCGGTATTGGTATAAATACCAACCTTGATTTCAGTTCCCTCAATCCCTTTGAAATTCCAATGGGGTAAAATATGCACCATAGGACTCCTGGACCAATGGGATTTGTTTTGGTAAAAGGCATCTTTTTTCTGTAAAAATGCATCAATAGCGCCGTTTTGACTGTAATGACGGGGCCAACATTTTTCGGCTTCACCCCTATATTCAAAGGCGGTCCATTGGTAGCCGCCCATCACCCAGTCGCGTTCCATAAAGGTTTTCCAGGTATCCTCTCTTGAAGCGTAGCCGCTGTTAATGATATTATCGGCCTGGGTTTTATCGTAGGAAGTGCGGTATCCCTTTAAGGCGTTATCGTTCCAATATTCACCCCTTGTGGTACCAAGGGCGCAACACTCGGTAGAAAGGAATGCTTTTTTGGGCTGACCGGCGTGGATCTCATCAATTTTGTTAAGGAAATAGTTAACACCCACTACATCCAACGCATCAAAGAAAGTTTCCTTTTCTGAAAAATGACTGCGCGCAAAGGTTACGGGGCGGGTATCATCAAGGGTATGGACATATTCTGCCAGATTTTTGGCAATTCTCGAGCCCCTGTCATCAGCGACGATAACCTCTTCGTTGCCAAGACACCAGAAAAATACAGAGGGGCGGTTTCGGTCGCGCTTTATGAGCATTTTTAGGTTTTCCTTGCCTTCGGCGGTGGACTCAAACCAACGGGTTTCATCAAGAACAATAAAGCCGTTTTTATCAAGTTCGTCCATAAAAACTTCCGCGTGGGGATAGTGGCTTGTTCTAAAACCGTTGGCGCCCATTTCTTTAAGGAGTTCTACGCGGTAGCGGTGAATATTATCGGGCATTGCCTTGCCTGTAAAACCGCAGTCGGCATGGGCGCAAACACCCTTGATTTTATAATGGTTTCCGTTTATGAAAAGTCCTTTATCGGGGTCGCAAACAAAGGTTCTGAAACCGAAAAGCACGGTATTTTCATCGGTTTGTTCCCCGTCTTTAAAGCAGGTGGTTACAAGTTTGTATTGGGTGGGGCTATCGGGTGACCAAAGGTCCGGGTTTTCAACACTCAAAGTATAAGAAAATGTTTTAATGCTGCGCTTTTCTATTTTACCTGAAGCAGATGCAGTGGCAACCACAGTGCCGTCAAGGGTACTAATATATGATTTGATTTCAACATCGGTATCCGTATAATAATCGTTTCGTATATCGGCGGTAGTTTCGACTTCCCACCCATTTTCGCTTACCTTTTTGGGTTTTGCAAAAACGCCCCAAAGGTCGACCGAAACGGGATGGTTGATGTTAAGCCAAACATGGCGGGTTATACCTGCGCCCTCATACCACCAACCCTCGTTGCGATGAGGGTCAATATGTATGCTCAGAACATTCTGTGCACCATAGAGAGCCACGTCGGTTATATCAACCTCGAAACTTACATAACCGCAATAGTTCCTTTTTACAAGGCAACCGTTAACATATATTTCGCACTCGCCCGAAATTCCCTCAAAATAAAGGGTTATGCGGTTTCCCTCATCAGATTTATCAAGGTTAAAACGCTTTACATACCAGGCGCTTTCGTAGTTAACAAAACCTCTTGCTTCATTATATTTCTCATCGGGTATATCCCCCGCAAGATAATCGTGGGGCAGAGTCACGCTTATAAAGCGGTCTGCGCTATAACAATGATTTCGGATAGCGTTTCCCTTTTCTATAGGATAATGTTTTGAAGCGGGTCCCATAACGCCGCGTTCGGTCTTTGCGGCACAATACATATATCCTTTATATTGGGGGGTATCGCTTTCAATTTCTCCTCGATGGAATAACCAATCATTATCAAAATTTATTTTATTTCCCATAAAAATCACCGCCTGATTTTGTTTGGTTTCATTATATATAATAAATTAAGAAATGTCTACAATTTTATTGTTATATCTGTAATTTTCTTGAAAAAATTGTTTCATTTTCGCCGTACTTGACTTAAAATAATATTATTGGTATAATTTTTAAGGTGAATTTTATGAAAAGCTTTACGGTAGAAAAAAACGATGCCAATCAACGCCTTGATAAGTTTATATCAAAGGCGTGTTCTGTTCTGCCTCAAGGGCTTATGTATAAATATATTCGCACCAAAAGAATTAAGGTTAATGGCAAAAGGGCGGAGATTTCTACCAGACTTAATTTAGGGGATATAGTTGACTGCTATATAAACGATGAGTTCTTTGTGGAAGTGGCTCCGAAATACGATTTTTTAAGTTCCCCCGCAAAGCTTAGTATAGTTTATGAGGATGAGAATATAATCCTTGTGGATAAGCCCCAAGGAATTATAGTTCACCCTGACGAAAAGGAATATCGGGATACGCTTATAGGCAGAATTCAGCACTATCTCTATAATAAGGGTGAGTATGCCCCTGAAGCCGAAAACAGCTTCAAACCCTCCCTCGCTAACCGAATTGACCGCAATACAGGGGGAATCGTAATCGCCGCCAAAAATGCGGAAGCGCTTCGAATCCTTTGTGAAAAAATAAAGGAGCGGCAGATAGATAAGCGATACCTTGCCGTAGTTCACGGAGTGCCGAAAGAAAAAACAGCCACTTTAGAGGGGTATCTTCAGAAAAACGAAAATAAAAACAAGGTATATTTATCAAATAGAAAAACCGATAATAATCTTACCATAAAAACCAGATATAAGGTTCTCACTTCAAAAAATAATCTTTCCCTTTTGGAAATAGAACTTCTAACGGGCCGAACCCACCAGATAAGAGCCCATATGGCATCTATCGGTCACGCGCTTTTGGGTGATGGGAAATACGGTAAACTTTCCGAAGATAAAAAACTCGGCTTTGATAAACAAGCCCTCTACTCTTATAGTTTGCGCTTCTGCTTTGATACGGATGGCGGAATTTTAGAATATCTTAACGGAAAACGCTTTAAGGTGAAAGAAGTTTGGTTTGCCGATAAACTTTTCGGTTTTAATGAAAAAAGCATTCAAAAATTATAAGGAGATAATTATGAAAATTGCTATTGGAAACGATCACTCTGCAGTGGAACTTAAAAACCATATAAAAAAATATATTGAGGATAAGGGTTACGAGGTAATAAACTACGGTACCGATAGTACCGAAAGTTGCGATTATCCGCGCTATGGAAAAATCGTTGCCGATGCCATAGTAAAGGGCGAATGCGATTTGGGAATTCTTATCTGCGGAACGGGCATAGGTATTTCTCTTGCCGCCAATAAGGTCAAGGGAATCCGCGCAGCCGTTTGTTCGGAGCCCTATTCTGCCCGACTTACAAGGCAGCATAATAATGCCAACATCCTTGCCTTCGGCGCGAGGGTGGTTGACCAAAAAACCGCCGAAACATTGGTGGATGAATTTTTGGGCGCAGAGTTTGAAGGCGGCCGCCATCAAGGGAGAATCGACCTTATAACCGCCATCGAGAACGGAGAACTTTAATTTTATCAATATAAGCAAACACGAATAATCCGAACCTGATTTTAAAGGCTCAATTTTCGTCTTTGCATTGTTAAAATACTCGTTAATCCGTCAGGATTAACTGCGTTTTGTGCCTCGCACAGCCAAAAATTCAACTCTTTAAAATTCTGC
>JAFSAK010000019.1 GCA_017441045.1 Clostridia bacterium | reverse complement strand
CGTTAGGATATTCGCTATGCGAATAGTTAATGTGTTCGCTTTGCGAACTTATTTATATTGTCGGCTTTGCCGACACCGAAACTTTGCCGTAAGGCAAATCATAACATTCGGCTGTGCCGCGTTAGGATATTCGCTATGCGAATAGTTAATGTGTTCGCTTTGCGAACTTATTTATATTGTCGGCTTTGCCGACACCGAAACTTTGCCGTAAGGCAAATCATAACATTCGGCTGTGCCGAATTCATAACTTATAACTTATATCTGATTATTTAATAATACCGCCTTCTCCGCCTAAAGCAACCGCCGCACCCGCAAGTGCTATGCATAATATTATACTAAATATAATAATAAGAGCTTTTTTCATAAACTTACTCCTTTCATCAGTGCTTCAGGCGGATGGTTAAATAAATTATTCGATGGGGATATAATAAACAAGCCCCATGGAATTTGGGAATGAAATTTGGTATTCCATCACTACAGTATTTTCTTTAATAGACAATCTTTTGTTGCGAATAGAATAGGTTGCATCTCCACCGATTTGAGCCTCAAGTTTTTCAATTAATTTAGATTCATCAATATTTTTAATTTCGAATTTATCAAACACACCCGTAGCGGCATTCATAAAACAAATATTGCCATCAAAATCAACGGTGAACCCTATAGAATCCTCTGTTGGATATCCGCAAATGTGTTTTGAGAAAGTAATGATATAACCGATTTGTTCATTGCAAATTATGCTATCAAGTATATATTTGGCATTAAAGTTTTTATTGATATAATCTTGTGCTATTTGCAATGCTTTTTCTTCGGTTATGCTATTAGAATTTTTGTATCTGGCGGTAGATTCAATAACAACAGTTTTTAATTCTCCTGTTTTTAAATCAAAAACAAATGTATTGTTTCCTGCATCACTGTAAGTTATTTTGGTGTTTATGGTACTATCAGCGGTTACCCCTCCGATATTAGCGCCCAGACTAAGAAATTTTAGGTTGTAATCTTTTCCGGAAAATAGTTGCAGTTTATTTGCTCTAAAATCAACCTTTGTATCGCTAATTTTAGCGATTTCTGCTTTTAGCGCTTTATCTTCGACTGAGAGGATTTCGGTTTCTTCGGTTTTTTGTTCCTCTTTTTGTGCGGAACTTTGAGCTTCGTTTTCTGTTTGGGAAACGGGCTCATCTTTTTTGATAATGCCGCCTTCACCGCCTAAAGCAACCGCCACACCTGCAAGGGCTATACATAATACTATACTAAATATAATAACAAGAGTTTTTTTCATAAATTTACTCCTTTCGTCAGTGCTTTAGGCGGATGGGTTAAATTAGTTATTCGATGGGGATTAAACAAACAAAACCGCGGCTGTTTGCCGGGGAAATACCATATTCCATCATCGGCTTTCCATCATCCACAATAATTCTTTGGCTGTCTATTGTGTATTCCATGTCTTTCCCAATCTTTGATTCAAGAGTTTCCAATAATTTTGTTTCATCAATGCTCTCTATATCAAATTCGTCGAATACACCTGTATTGTTCCTTAAATATATGAGATTTCCGTAGAAATCAACTTTTACATCGACTTGGTCTGCTGTTTCATAACCGTCAATGAATTTAGTAAACACAAAAGCATACTCGTTTGTCCGTTCTTTAGCATAAGAAAGTGAATAAACGTTAAGGTCACAGTATTCGGCGGCATATTTTCGAGCGATATTTTCTGCTTTATCCATAGAAATACTGGCAGCTTGCTTCTCGGTTTTAGGCAAAGACCATCTTGCTGTGAACAATTTGCCATCTTTAAGATTGTAGGTGCATTTTATATCGTAACCCTCTTTGGTTTTGCCTATATAGTCCAACTTTTCTTCTCCTTTATCGGTGAACTGTGTATTAATTTCTTTAAATGTGAGAGCGTAGTTGTTATCTGAAAAAACTTGTTCTTTTTCCGCGCGAAAATCTATTTTAGTATCGCTGATTTTTGCAATTTCCGCTTTTAACGCCTTGTCTTCGGCGGATAGGGTTTCGGTTTCTTCTATTTTTTGTTCTTGTTTTTGTGCGGAACTTTGAGCTTCGTTTTCTGTTTGGGAAACGGGCTCATCTTTTTTGATGATGCCGCCTTCACCGCCTAAAGCAACCGCCGCACCCGCGAGGGATATACATAATACTATACTAAATATAATAACAAGAGTTTTTTTCATAAACTTACTCCTTTCGTCAGTGCTTAACAATCTGATTGGCGTTACCGGCAATATAAACCAAATCCAAGCCGAACGTATTACCTGTGCCGTGTTCGTCTTCTACAGCGGTCAGCGCTGCATTGACAGCATTTTGAACTGTGCTGCCATTACCTAATGCTTGCATAAATGTTCTAACCCATAAGGAATATCTCTTTTCGGTATTCATTACAAAATAATTAGGACTTGTTTCATCTTCTGATAAACGCTTAAATTTTATTTCATCTTCGAATCCAATAACGGTTTCAACGCCCTTTCGCTGAAGAGTATTAACCATATTGCCAGGAGTTGAAGCGCCGCCTTGACCACAGTAACAAGCTGCTAGTAACACACATCGGGTGCCATTAAAATATCCGTCAGCCAAAGCGTTTATGTGTTCTGTTTTCAAATCGGTCTGTTCCACGCCATCTAAAAAACAACCAATAGTGGTAGCAGAGCCGTGTGTGTCAACAATACAAAATGAAGATTCTTTTATTCGATTTACTACGGCAGAATTTGTAGCACCCGTAAAACGATTAATGGCTGTGCACCCTATGTTTTCACACCATGTGTTTGCGGGGTCGGTGTATGTGGTAATAAATTTTACGCCATTATGGTCTTTCATGGCAATTATATTTATCGGTCTTCGGTTATCGTATATCCCCGACCAGAAGGAGTTATTGTAATTGGAGCCATCGACGGCATAGGCGGTTACCCTCAACTGTTCTTCCGGGAAGGATGCATAATTAAGTCCGACGGAGAATCCGTAATTACCCGTTCCGTAGCCCGCCGCCTGAACATCGGAGCGGTATTCATTGGCGGTTACGACGTAAACCCCCACCTGCTCGCCGTTCATACGGTTTACATAAAGGTGAACGGTAATGGCCGATTGGGGAGCATCGGGCTTCCAAACCCAGCCGTATAATCCGTTAGTGGTAAACCCATCCACCGAGCCGTAACACTCTCTTACGGTAAAGGTGGTGGGCGAATTGCCAAGTTCGGGATTACCTCCCCCTATACCGTAGGCCCTTATAGTATATGTTCGCGGCACTCGCGCCGTCCAATCTATAGGGCAATGGTATCCGTGATAACCGCTGCCAAAGCCACAATTATACATATCCTGCCTGTAAATATTGGCGATAGTGGTATAAACATATTGGTTGCCGTAGTCATCCGTAACATATATATGAACTTCTACGGGGCTATCGGGTGAGCCATTATTCCATACCCAACCTGTAACTCCCGTTGAGTCAACGCTCTCCACATGGCCTCTCGGCACAGAGGTCGGCGCAGGTCCAACCGGCTCAAAAATCCAATGCTGAGTCATATTGCCGACATAACCCGAAATGAATATATTTCCCGTAGAGGATGAAGAAGTACCGCCTGATGAGCCGTTGCCTGTTCCGCAGGAAGTTAAATATAAATCGGTATTAAACTTGCAGGCAATTCTATATTGATTCTGCCCAAGGGGAATGATTACCATCTTCTGAGTATAACCGGCATCCTGATGCCATAAGTTTACGTTTTGACCTGAGGCAAGGAGTTCAACCCCGCGCACCAGATCTACATTCAGAACTCGGCCGTTACCATTCGAACTGCACATAGCATAGAAGGTATATGAATCGGTAGCGGGGGAATAAATAATCTTAAAGTTTTGTTCGGCCGAGCCATCCTTGGTCCATTGATAAGCGTTGGTCCCGTTGGCATCAACGCCGTTATGAATATTAAGGTATTTCCCGCTATACACGTTTTTAATATTATAAATATAGCCGCTCGTTATTCCTTCTGCGGCGGCGGTTACACTTATATTTTCATCTTCAGATACAATATCAAGGGGTGTATCTGAAATTTCTATAGGTGCTGCATCCGTTGCCGCAAAGGTTTTAATGGGAAAAATCAAGAGTGAAACGATTAGTAAAACGGACAAAAATTTTTTCATAAAGTTATACATCCCTTTCTATTATATTGTTTTTGTTTTTGGTTTATAAATTTCGACTTACGCTTATTAACGCACCTCCTTTTGTTTTATATTTATATTATACATATTTTACTAACAAGTGTCAACGCGATTTGGTAAAATTTACAAATTTGTAATAAACGGACGGGGAATATTTTTATGCTATACAATATATTGTGTGTTTTGCAAATTTATAGGTTTATTGTAGGGGAGGGGTTTCCCCTCCCGACAAATTTTATTGAATGTAAAGCGGGAGGCGAAACGCCTCCCCTACAACCCTCTGTTAATATAGATAAAAGTCAAAAAAGGAACGGAAATCCGTTCCTTTTTGTTATTTATTCACTCCGTAGCGCTACTACGGGGTCTTTTTTGGCGGCGCTTCGGGAGGGAATTATACCTGCAAAGAGGGTTAAAATCACGCTTATGCCAATGAGGATAAGGGCTACGGGAAGGGGTAGGACTGCCTTTAGGTTGGCAATGCCCGTAAAGTAATTCAAAATTGCATTTATGGGTATGCAAAGAAGATATGTGACGAGCACTCCCGTAAGTCCCGCGGCAAAACCTATCATAACCGTTTCGGCATTAAACATACTGGAAACATTCTTTTTAGATGCGCCGATAGCGCGAAGAATACCGATTTCCTTGGTTCTTTCTTGAACGGAAATAAGGGTGATAACGCCTATCATTATGGAAGAAACGATAAGGGATACGGCAACAAAGGCAATAAGCACATAGGTAATGGCGTTGATTATGGTTGTAACGGAAGACATCATTAATCCCACATAATCGGTATAGGTGATTTTTTCCATTTCCTCTTTGCCTTCGTTATATTCGGCAATTACCTCTTCGATAACATCCTTATCTTCAAAGGTGGCGGCATATAGGTTTACGGTGGCGGGGGTATTTAAATCCACATATCCGAGTTTCTGCAAGTTTCCTTCATAGGTGGAATCGGA
Source organism: Clostridia bacterium (assembly GCA_017441045.1). The sequence goes on along the minus strand of JAFSAK010000019.1, from coordinate 2,732 downwards.
GAACTCTAAAACCCCGTCATAAAGTTCCACGAGCCGCTCTTTGCTAAGAGTCGGAAGGGTGGCATCAAGGCCCATTATAAGTTGTTCTTCGGGGAGGGCGGATAACTGCGCTTTAACCCCTTCGGCATACTGCATTTTGTAATTTTCAGTGCATATCTGGGTGAAGATTTCCTTCAAATCTTCATCGGTTAAGGATTTAAGGTATTTCTTGATTTCCGCCTCTGACATAGACATCTGAGTCGATAAAGCGGAAGACAGAGCCGATTCCATATCTGCGCGCTTCATACCTTTGAGCATTCCGCCTACGGCGGCTTCGGTTTCCTTATTTGAAGGAATACTCATCATCTTGATATACGCCTCGGCTTTGGATTTGCCTTTGAGTTCTTTAATATACTTTTTAAATTCTGACGCCTTCTCGTCATCGGTGAGATTCCCCGTATTTTCTTTAAAGGGAAGGCCTGTGAAAATATCGGTATGAATATTTTCAAGCTGGGCGTTAACGGCGGGGGAATCCTTGGAATTTTCAATGATATGGCGGGTCAATAGATGGGTGTAACCAATAGTGCCCGTCAGCATAGTTGAAACCGCTTCTTCTTTGGGTCTTATAATACCCGTAACTTTAAGAGAAACACCGTTATCGTAGAGGTATTTCATACCCGCTTGGGTATTTCTTAAATCCACAAAGGTATCGGTTGTTTCATCAAGGGTATAGCAATCGCTGGGGAAAACCACTTTGAAATCCATATCGCAGATTTCTTCATAGGTCCATTTGGTTTCCTCTATTTCAATATTTGTCTTATTAACTGCGGCTTCGGCCAAAGCATCCATATCTTCTTTGGATTTAAGGCCCAAAGCATAGAGGGTCATATCATCAATTTCGTTATTTTCATCAACAACCAAAATAATTTCGTTATAGCGGGAAGGCCATTTTCCGTAAATCACATCATACTGCTTTTTAAGCACCTCGTTTACGGTGTTTCCGCCATCTCCAGAAAGCATTTCCTGCCATAAAACCGCCCCGCCGGACATCATAGGTGATGCGGGACTCTGGGCGCTCATACTCATCATTGGGGATAAATCCATACCCATATACTCAATGAGAAGTTCTTGCAAAAGTTTGGAGGTATCGGATTCTATAATCGTGCCATCAACATTTTCGGTGTATACAAGCATATCCGTATTATAGGTATACTGAACGCCCGTAAGAGCGCTCGAGAGTTTACTTTCTTTATCCTTCATTTCCTTTTCAATAAAGGTTTTGAATGCATTAAGGTCATTTTCGTTGGTTTCGGTTTGATTAAGAGCGTTTACCAATTCATACATAAGCGCCTTTTGGTAAACTGCATCCTTTTCGTGTTCGCCGCTAGACTCTGCCTGACCTAAAAATGCTGTAAAGAGGGAATTGATATCGGTATGTTGCTCCTCAATGGTGAGGGGGTAGGAGGCGAGGGTATCTTCCTGCACTGCATCGATATAGGCGGTGGTGCCTTGAGATACGGCATAAATAAGGGCGATGCCTATAATTCCGATGCTTCCCGCAAAGGAGGTAAGCATCGTTCTGCCCTTTTTGGAAAAGAGGTTTTTAAGGGAAAGAGAAAAGGAGGTGAAAATGGACATCGAGGGCTTGCGCACCTTCCCCCCGTTTTCCGTTTCGCCCGCCGCTTCTTGCGAGGATATTTCCTCAAGGGTTAGGGGCATAGAATCCTCGGTTATAACGCCATCGAGCATACGGACAATACGGGTGGAATATTTTTCTGCAAGGTCGGGGTTATGGGGAACCATAATAACAAGGCGGTCTTTGGAAAAATCTTTTAAAATATCCATAACCTGAACACTGGTTTCGGTATCCAGAGCGCCCGTGGGCTCATCGGCCAGAATAATATCGGGGTTATTCACAATAGCGCGGGCAATGGCCACTCTCTGCATCTGACCGCCCGACATTTCGCTGGGCTTTTTATTTATTTGTTCTTCAAGTCCCACTTGGCAAAGGGCCTCTTTCGCCCTTTTTCTGCGCTCGGCTTTGGAAACGCCCGATAAACTAAGTGCAAGTTCCACATTCTGCAAAACCGACTGATGCGGTATAAGATTATAACTTTGGAAAACAAATCCGACCGAGTGATTGCGGTAAGAGTCCCAATCCCTATCGCCAAACTCCTTGGTGGAACGGCCGTTAATAACAAGGTCACCCTCGGTGTATTTATCGAGACCGCCTATGATATTGAGCATAGTGGTTTTTCCGCAACCCGATGGGCCGAGGATGGATACAAACTCACTTTTTCTGAAATTGAGGTCAATACCGCGAAGGGCGTGGACCGCGCCATCCCCCGCGGGATAATCTTTAACTATGTTTTTAAGTTGTAACAAAGACACTCCGCCTTCCTGATTAATATCCGCTATTATCTTTGACCGTTTACCAAAATTTTACACTTAAAATATTAACTGCGTATGAAATAAGTTATAATTTTTTAAATTTTAAGCACCTTCTTGAAAACGGGTTCCAAAACATTTGCCATACGAATAAATCCTATATCATTTGGATGGGTGGCATCGGTGGAACAAATTTCTCTTTCGGTTTCGCCGAAGAAGGTTTCGCCATCAACGAAATAAACATTTTTATCCCCGCCTTTAAGGGCGTTTTCATAGGTGGTTTTTATAACCTCTTTGCGCAAAAGGTCGCCTTTTTCATACTGCGCTTTGGGTTTAGACATCATTATAATAGGCAAATCGGGGTG
>JAFSAK010000018.1 GCA_017441045.1 Clostridia bacterium | reverse complement strand
TATTTACCGAAACTTATGTAAATATAAATACGCATATAAAACTTATTGATTATCACTTTACAAGAACACCCGAAATCAATGTCGCCTTGACGGTGGAAATCGACGGCAAGCGTATGGATTTACACGCTTCGGGTAACGGCCGACTTGATGCCGTAAGCAATGCGGTTAAAAACCGCCTCGGAATTGAATTTTCGGACCTCACATACGAAGAACACGCTCTATCAATAGGTTCTTCTTCTCAGGCAATTACCTATGTGAGCATTATAAGAGAAAACGGTCATAAGGTTTGGGGCGCAGGTATCCACGATGATATTATCGCCTCATCCATAAACGCTCTTTTCTCTGCCATAAACAGAAGTATAGGAGAATAAGGGTATGGGTATGACTTTAACACAAAAAATCCTTGCCGCTCACGCAGGTCTCGAAAGCGTGGAAGCAGGTCAACTTATAAGTGCTAAACTTGATATAGTTCTCGGTAACGATATAACGACCCCCGTTGCTGTTAACGAGTTTAATAAGGGCGGTTTTACCGAGGTTTTTAATAAGGATAAGATTGCCATCGTTCTTGACCATTTTGTTCCCAATAAGGATATAAAGGCGGCAGAACAGTCCAAAACCTGCAGAGAATTTGCTTGTAAAAATTGCATTAGCCATTTTTATGACGTTGGTAAAATGGGTATTGAACACGCCCTTTTACCCGAGCAAGGCGTTGTAACTGCGGGAGATTGTATTATAGGCGCAGATAGCCATACTTGTACCTACGGAGCCCTCGGTGCCTTTTCAACAGGCGTCGGCTCAACCGATATGGCGGCAGGAATGGCTACGGGTACCGCTTGGTTTAAGGTTCCTTCTGCAATTAAATTTAATCTAACGGGCAAACTTCAAAAAAATTGCAGTGGTAAGGATGTTATACTTACCATTATTGGTATGATAGGTGTTGACGGCGCCCTTTATAAGAGTATGGAATTTGTAGGAGAGGGCGTTAAAAGTCTCTCTATGGATGACCGCCTTTGCATCTGCAATATGGCCATAGAAGCGGGCGCTAAAAACGGCATTTTCCCAGTTGATGAAGTCACGATGAACTATCTCGAGGGCAGAAGCGAACGAAAGCCCGTGATTTACGAAGCCGATAGCGATGCGGTTTATGAAAAGGTTATTGATATTAATCTTTCAGAAATTGTTCCTACCGTTGCTTGTCCTCATCTTCCCGAAAATACCCACCCCGCAACCGAACTAACGGATATAAAAATCGATCAGGTTGTTATCGGTAGCTGTACCAATGGAAGAATGGAAGATATGGAAGCGGCCTTTAAAGTTCTCAATGGTAAAAAGGTGGCCGATGGAGTTCGTTGTATCATAATCCCCGCTACTATGCAGATTTACCGCGAATGCGTTGAAAAGGGCTTCATAACCGCATTTATCGATGCGGGCGCAGTCGTTTCTACTCCCACTTGCGGCCCTTGCCTTGGCGGATATATGGGAATTCTTGCTAAGGGTGAAAAGTGTATTGCTACTACTAACCGTAACTTTGTAGGCCGTATGGGTCATACCGAGAGCGAAGTATATCTGGCTTCTCCTTTGACCGCCGCCGCAAGTGCTTTGACGGGTTATATTGTAGATTATAAGGAGGCGGAATAATGAACACCAAAGGTAAAGTTTTTAAATACCCCGATAATGTGGATACCGATGTTATAATTCCCGCCCGTTATCTTAACACCCCTGATGCCAAGGAATTAGCGCTTCACTGTATGGAAGATATCGATACCGAGTTCGTTAAAAAGGTGAAAACAGGCGACGTTATGGTTGCAGGTTGGAACTTCGGTTGCGGCTCTTCCCGCGAACACGCCCCCTTGGTTATCAAAACATGCGGTACGGGTTGTGTTATCGCAAAAAGCTTTGCAAGAATTTTCTATAGAAATGCCATAAATATCGGCCTTCCCATTCTTGAATGTGAAGCGGCAGCAGAGGAAATCAGCGCGAATGATGAGGTAGAGGTTGATTTTGATACAGGCGTTATCACCAATATCACAACGGGCAAAACTTATAAAGCCCAACCTTTCCCGCCATTTATCCAAAATATCATTAAAAAAGGCGGATTACTCGCATCATTAAAGGAGTCATAATCGATGAATAAGAATATAGCGGTGCTTGAGGGCGACGGAATAGGTCCCGAAATAGTTGCCGAAGCAATTAAAGTTTTAAATAAAGTTGCAGATAAATTCGGTCACGAGTTTAATTATAGTTATGTGGATATAGGCGGCTGCTCTATTGATAAGCACGGCGTTCCCATAACTCGCGAAGGTATGGAAATCTGCAAGAATTCCGATAGTGTGCTTTTAGGTGCAGTAGGCGGACCTAAATGGGATAATGTTGACCCTTCTATAAGACCTGAAAAGGCACTGCTTGCGGTTAGAAAAGAACTTAATCTTTTTGCAAATCTTCGCCCCACAAAACTTTTTCCCCAACTTAAAAACGCTTCTCCCTTGAAAGCCGAAATAGTTGGAAACGGAATTGATTTGCTTATTGTCCGTGAACTTACGGGCGGTGTTTATTTCGGAAGCCGCGAAACCAAAGAGGTTGATGGCGAACTTGTTGCCACCGATATTATGCCTTACAGCGAAAGCGAAATTGAGCGCATAGGCAGAGTGGCTTTTAATACCGCTATGAAAAGAGGCAAGCGGTTGGCTTCTGTTGATAAGGCAAATGTTCTTGATACCTCTCGTCTTTGGAGAAAAACCATGCACCGCATAGCCGAAGAATACAAAGAGGTAGAGTTTACCGATATTCTTGTGGATAATACCGCTATGCAGCTTATAAAAAATCCCACTCAGTTTGATGTTCTTGTAACTGAAAATATGTTTGGTGATATTCTTTCCGATGAGGCCTCAATGCTTACGGGCTCTATCGGTATGATGCCCTCTGCATCACTTTCCGAAGGCACTCTTGGTATGTATGAGCCAATTCACGGCTCGGCCCCAGATATTGCGGGTATGGATAGTGCAAATCCCTTGGGCACCATTCTTTCTGCCGCTATGATGCTTCGCTATTCCTTTGATATGGAAAAGGAAGCCGATATAATTGAAGCCGCAGTTAATAAGGTGCTTGATGAGGGCTACCGTACGGGCGATATTATGGAAGATGGATTTAAAAAGGTGTCTTGTAGCGCTATGGGTACCCTTGTTGCCGATAGAATTTAATCTATTGACAAGTTGAAAATTCGGTAGTATAATACAGAAAACAAAATATGTTAAACCGTTGAGGCAGGAATAACGGCAATTATGCCTTCACAGAGAGTCTGCAATGCTGGAAGCAGATAGGAAACAGGTTGTCAAATGGGCCGCTGAGGGTGCAGTGAAATGTGAAAACAGAGTATTCTGCAACGAGTAGGCATGCGTAAGTTGCCAAGGGTATATTGGTACCTTCAAAGTGCATAGATTTCTCTATGAATTCAAGGTGGCACCGCGGATAAATTGCTTTATTCGTCCTTGACAGATA